>VBFW01000072.1 GCA_005880525.1 Chloroflexota bacterium
CATCGATCGGCGCGCCGCCGCGCACGAGGTCGTCGATCTGGAACTCGTCGAGGCCGCCGCTTACGAAGATGCGCACGTGCTTCATTCGTTCGGCGTCGAGGAGCCTGCGTGCGCGATTGGTGAGCTCGAGCAGGTTGCCGCTGTCCAGTCTCACACCCGTGCGCCCGCGCAGCTTCAGCTTCCTGATGACCTCGATCGCGTCCTTTATTCCTGAGACGGTGTCGTACGTGTCGACCAGGAAGGTGGTGCGGCCTGGGAAATCCTGCGCGAACGCGATAAAAGCGTCGCGCTCACGCGCGAAGGCCTGCACGTACGAATGGGCCATGGTGCCGGCGGCGACGAGGCCGTAACGGCGCGCGGCCTCGACGTTGCTCGTGGCCTCGAAGCCCGCGATCGCCGACACTCGCGCCACGTCTAGTCCGGCCTCGATGCCCTGCGTGCGCCGGAAGGAGAAGTCGACGACGTCGCGTCCCGCCGCCGCGATCACGCAGCGCGCGGCCTTGCTGGCGATGGTGGTCTCGAAGGTGATGCGGTTGAGCAGGTACGTCTCGATGAGCTGCGCCTCGGGAAGCGGCGCGGTCACCTCCAGCAGCGGCTCGCCCGCGAACACGACGCGGCCTTCGGGCACGCCCCATACATCGCCGGTGAAGCGGAACTGCCGGAATGCCTCGAGGTCGCGCTGCGGGAACTTGAGCTCGTCGCCCAGGTAGCGGATCTCGTCCTCGTCGAAACGGAGGTCCTGCAGGTAATCGAGGCAGCCCTCGATGCCGGCCGCCACCAGGAACCCGCGCTGCTTGGGAAGGCCGCGGACGAAGAGGCTGAACGTCGCGAGCCCGGTCATGCCGCGGCGCAGATAGCTGGCGACCATGTTGAGCTCGTACAGGTCGGTCAGCAGCGCCTTCATCTAGTCACCTCCCCACGCAGTGGGGAGGTAGGTGGGGATGTTAGATCAGCTGGTCCCTCCCCGCCATGCGGGGAGGTTAGGTGGGGACGTTGGATCAGCTATTGCCCCGGGACCGCACCCGGCTCTCCACGCCGTCCAGCAGAATCTCCAGCGCGCTCGCCGATTGGGCTGACGCGGTGGCCTCGGGCTCCGCACGCGTGTCGGCGCGCGGAACGCTCTTCGTCTCGGAGTCGAGGCTCACCTGGACCGCCCCGCCGCTGATGCGCAGCTCATAGCGGTCGGCCGCCCTCTCGGCGCCCTCGCTCGACCAGTGCATGTCGGTGACCACCGCGTTGGTGTTGAACTCGTCGAGCCTCACGCGCACCGCGCCGGTGCTGATCGCCGCCACCACCGCGACGCCGCGAGGACGGTGCAGCTTCACCCCGACCACGCCACCCGACACGATGACAGGCACCACGCCGCGTGGCTCTGGCAGGAAGCACTCGACGCGCGCCGCGCCGCTGTCCATCTTGATCTCGCGCACGTCCAGGCCGCCGACGTCCAGCGTCGTGTTCCACGTCGGGCCCTGGACGCGAAACGTCCACGCGTGCCGCGGGTTGAGCTCAATCTCGCCGACGCCGACACCGCGCAACCGGCGCACGATGACCGTCTCGCCGCGAACAATCGCCGGCGCGGCCGTCTTGCGGTCGTGGGCGACGCGGAAGAGCGTCTCCATGCCGGCGCCATGTCGCAGCACCACGCCGCGCGAGCCCGAGTCGATCGCGATCGACGCCGGTGACCCGGCCTTCACCGGCGCGTGATCTGTAGGGACCTGCCCCGCGATGGCGCTGACCATGAGCATCAGCGCCACCTCGCCGGCCTCGGCCGGCTGCAGGCCCGCTGACTCGAGCTGCTCCTTGATCGCCGCGTGCAGCCCGCTCCGGGGCAGCGCGTCGCGCACCTCCAGGAGCACGCGGTCGCCGTCCTTCTGATCCGCCACCCGCTTACGCAGAGCCGCACCGGCCGCCAGCACCGACTGCCGCCAGCCGCCCCGCGCCCGCACCGGCGGTACCGACTCGAGAATCGATTCGGCCAGCAGCTCCAGCAGCTCTCGCCGGTCGCGCACGTGCCAGTAAAGCGATGCCGCCTTCACCTCCAGCCGGTCGGCCAGCGCCCGCATCGACAGCGCGTCCAAGCCCTCCTCGTTGACCAGCTCCAGAGCCGCGCCGACCAGGCGATCCCGGGTCAGGCCGCGCTGCCGCTCTTCGTCAGGGCTCAATTTCGCCATTTTCCTCTACTTCCCATAGTGACGCTTGCATTCCTAACAGCGTTAGGGGTATTGTAGCCGACAACGCCTAACAACGTTAGGGAATCACTGGAGGTGGGACCGATGATCGAACTGCAGCAAGAGCGAAAACGCGTGCCGGCGGTGCCTCGCCGGCTGGGCCCTGGCATCGCGCTGGGGGCGGCGGCCGGGCCGGTCGTGTTCTCCCTCGCCTGGCTCGTGCTGGGCTTCATCAGCCGCGGCTACACCGCGTGGGGCGTCTACGTGCCGTACTCGCCAATCCACCAGACGGTCAGCGGCCTCGGTCTCGGCGCCACAGCCCCATTCATGAACGGCGCCTTCATCGCCAACGGGATCCTGACCGTCGCGGGCATCATCGCCATCTTCAACGGCATCCCGGCTCTCGGTCATCGCGCGCGCTGGACCTGCATCGCGCTGCTTTCGATGCCCGCGCTCGGCAGCGCGATCGACGGCATCTTCACACTCGAGTCCTTCCTGCCGCACACGGCCGGATTCGCACTCGTGCTGACGACCATTCCGGGCTTCGCGGTAACCGGGTTCGTCTTGCGCCGCCTGCCGGAGTGGAAGCGGTTCGGCACCTGGCTCATCGCGGCGAGCCCGCTCACGCTCGTGCTGGCCGTCCTGTTCTTCGCGACGTTCAACCCGACCATCGCCGGCACACAGAGCGGCATCGCCGGGATCACCGAGCGCCTTCTCATCTTCGAAATCCAGGCCTGGTACGTCGCCCTCGCCTGGACATTCACAAGGAGAGCCAACCGATGACCAACGTTCGCAATCACCCGATGGCTGCCCTCACCGTCCTGGTGCTGGCCATGTTCATGACCCTGCTGGATCTGACGATCGTCAACATCGCGATTCCGTCGATCCTCGACGGCCTGCACGCGACGCTCGACCAGGTCCTATGGGTGCTGAACGCATACAGCCTCCTTTACGCGGTGCTGCTGATCACATCGGCAAGGCTCGGTGACATCTACGGGCCGCGCAACCTGCTCGCCGCCGGCATCGCGATCTTCACCGCCGCTTCCGTTCTCAGCGGCTTCGCGCAGGACGCGAATCAGCTCATCGCGGCGCGTGCTTTGCAAGGCGTCGGGGCGGCCGTGCTCGCGCCGCAGAGCATGCCGCTGATGATGTCCCTCTTCCCCGTGGAGAAGCGCGGCGTCGCGTTTGCCGCGTACGGAACCGCCAGCGGAGTCGCGGTCATGGCCGGACCGACGCTCGGTGGCTTGCTCGTCACCCACTTCGGGTGGCGGTGGATCTTCTTCGTCAACCTGCCCATCGGGCTCCTGACCTTCGCGCTCGCGCTGCTGCTGGTTCCCGACTTGCGTTCCGGCGTGCGGCACCGCCTCGATCTCTTCGGTGTCGCGCTCGCGACGCTCGGACTGCTGGGCGTGATCTTCGGGCTCATCGAAGGCCAGCGCTACGACTGGGGCGCCGTTTACGGTGCAATCACGATCCCCGGGATCATTGGCGCCGGGCTTGCGTTCCTGGTGCTCTTCCTTATCTATCAGGCGCGCCACCAGCGAGGCGAGCCGCTGCTTCCTTTCGCGATCTTCAAGGACCGCAACTTCACGCTGATGTCGCTCGTGATGGCGGCGCTGGGCTTCGCGATGCTCGGCGTATACCTGCCGCTCACCATCTATCTGCAGTCGGTGCTCGGCCTGAGCGCCATCGACGCAGGCATCACCATCGCGGCGCAGCCCCTGGCGATGATGTTCTCGTCAGGCGTCGCCGCGGCGCTCGTCCAGAAAGTTCACGGGAAGTACCTGCTCATCCCGGGCCTGCTGCTGTTCGCGGCCGGCGTCGGATACATCGACTGGGCCGCGCACGCCGACTCGAGCCGCTGGAGCTTCCTGCCAGGGCTGATCGCGAGCGGCGTGGCCCTGGGGTTCGTGTGGACTCCGGTGTTCAGCATCGCCACGCGGGACCTCAAGCCGGAGCTGGCCGGCGTCGGCTCCGGGATCGTCAACACCATCCAGGAGTGCGGCGGCGTCCTCGCCAGCGCGGCGGTCGGCGCTCTGCTCCAGAACCGGCTGGCCGTGGCGCTCCACGACCGGGCGGTCACGGCTTCGGCGCAGCTGCCTCCGGACGTTCGGGAGCGATTCGTTTCGGGCTTCAGCCACGCCGCGCGCACTGGATTCGAGGTGGGCACGGGTCAGACGGGGGCCAGCCTGCCTCCT
>VBFW01000073.1 GCA_005880525.1 Chloroflexota bacterium
CGCTGCTGCTGCCGCACCAGGTGGAGCTGGCGCGGCTCGTCGCCGACCACTACTGGGTGCCGCTGATCGAGTGCGTGCGCGCGATGCTGCCGCCCCGCGTGCGCGCGGGCGCCTCGACAGGATCTGGACCGTCGAGCCGGCAGAAGCGGCACAGCCGCCTGCTCGAGCTGGCGCTCGGGCCGGCTCGCCATGAGCCCGCGCCACCGCTCAAACCGGAGCAATCGGCGGCGCTCGAGGTGATCGGCGCCAACGCCGAGACGCTCCTGCACGGGGTGATCGCCAGCGGCAAGACAGAGGTGTATCTGGCGGCGGCGCAGAAGGCGTTGAGCGACGGGCTGCGCGTGCTGCTGCTGGTGCCCGAGATCTCGCTCACGCCGCAGCTGGTCGAGCGCGTGCGCGCGCGGCTCGCCGCCCCGATCGCGATCCTGCAGAGCCAGCTGACCGAGCTCGAGCGCGCGCAGCAGTGGTGGCGGGTGCGCCGCGGCGAGGCGATGGTCGTGCTCGGCAGCCGGTCGGCAGTGTTCGCGCCGATCCCCAAGCTGGGCCTGATCGTCCTGGACGAGGAGGGCTCGGCCGCTTACAAGCAGGACCGCACGCCGCGCTACGAGACGGGCTGGGTGGCGCGCCGGCTGGCGGAGGTCTCAGGCGCGCGGCTCGTCGCCGGCTCGGCGACGCCGTCCGTCGCGACGTATCACGAGGCGGCGACCGGCCAGATGGCGCTGGCGAAGATGCAAAAGCGCGTCCACGGCGAGGACGCGCGCGTCGAACTGGTCGACATGCGCGATGAGGTCACGTCCGGCAACATGCAGCCGCTTTCGTTTCGCTTGCTGAAGGCGGTCGACCGGACGCTCGAGAACGAGGAGCAGGCGATCCTTTACCTGAACCGGCGCGGCCTCTCCACGTACGTCATGTGCCGCGAGTGCGGGCGCTCGGTGCAGTGCCTCGGCTGCTCGGTGTCGCTCGTCCAGCACGCGGAGATCGATGGACTCGTCTGCCACTACTGCGGCTACTCGCGGCCGATGCCGCAGTCGTGTCCCTACTGCGGCAGCCGCCACATCCGCGGGCTGGGCATGGGCACGCAGCGGCTCGAGTCGACGGTGAAGAAGCTGTGGCCGCGGGCGAGGGTTCTGCGCCTGGACAGCGACGTGGCGCGCGGTCCCGACGCGTATTTCGACATCTGGGAGGCGTTCCGCGAGCGCCGCGCTGACATCCTGGTGGGCACGCAGCTGGTGACGCGAGGGCTCGACCTGCCGGCCGTGACATGCGTGGGCGTGGTCGACGCGGACCTGCCGCTGCACTTTCCCGACTATCGATCGGCGGAGAACACGTTCTCGCTTGTTGTGCAGGTGGCGGGTCGGGCCGGTCGCGACGGCCGGCCGGCGCGGGTCGTCGTGCAGACCAGCAACCCCGAGCACTACAGCCTGCGCTGCGCCGCGACCGGCGACTACGAAGGTTTCTACGCGGCCGAGCTGCCGTCGCGGAAGGCATTCCACTTCCCGCCGTTCGCCGCCCTCGCCGTCCTGACCCGCACCGACGCCGACGACGCGCGCGCCGCGTCCGACGCGCGCGAAGCCGCCGACTCCATCGCGAGCGGGCTGCTGAAGGACGGCATCGACGGCATCCGCGTGATGGGTCCGTCGCCGGCGTTCATCCACCGCCTCCGCGGCGAGTATCGCTGGCAGGTCACACTGAAGGGCGACGGCCTCGAGCGTGCGCGCCACCTGGCGCCGCGAGGCAAGGGGTGGAGTTTCGACGTGGACCCGATCACATGAAGCTGCGGACCATTGCCGAAAGGAAGAAGGACGTGCTGGCCGCGCTGGAGTCGCATCACGACCTGTGGGTCGCTACCGCCGATGCCAAAGGGCAGCCGCATCTGATCGCCGCGTCGAGCTGGTGGGACGGCTCTTTCATCGTGGTGACCACGCGCGTTGAGTCCAGGACCGCGCACAACCTGGCCGAAACGGGGCTCGCGAAGCTGGGCCACGGCACGCCCGCCGACGTGATCCTGATCGACGCCGAGCTCGAGACGAGCACGCCCGTCGGGCAGGCCGATGACAAGCTGGCCGGCGGCTTTTCCAGGGCGGCGGGATGGGACCCGCGCGAGGTCGGCGACGACTGGGCGTTCTACCGGCTGCGGCCGCGCCGGGTGCAGGCGTATCGCGGCTATGAGGAGATCGAAGGCCGCGACGTGATGAAAGGCGGGCGCTGGCTGGCCTGACGCCGATCTGGCTTCGATCTCGAGCCTCGTGGGTAGAATCGAATTCGTGGGCGTCCGGCCGATCCTGAGCTTCGATCAACCCGTGCTTCGAGAAAAGGCGAAGAAGGTGTCGCGCGTCGACACGTCCATCCAGCGCCTCATCGACGACCTGGCGGAGACGATGCTCGCAGCCCCTGGGGCCGGCCTGGCCGCGCCGCAGATCGGAGTTCCGCTGCGCGTCTGCGTAGTCAAGGGCGACGAGAACCAGATCTGGGCGCTCGTGAACCCCGAGATCGTCAAGCACGACGGCGTGCAGGTCGGATACGAGGGTTGTCTGAGCTATCCCGGGTGGGTCGGCGAGGTGGCGCGCTACGAGACGGTGGTCGTGAAGGGTCGCAACCGGCGTGGCAAGGAGGTGCGCATCAAGTCGAGCGGGTTCACAGCGCGCGCCTTCCAGCACGAGCTGGACCACCTGGACGGGATCCTCTTCATCGACCGCCTCACCAACCTCGACACGCTGCGCCGCGTCGAGGACCTCGAGGCCGACGAGCAGGAAGCAGCCGTCGCCGCCGCGTCGGGTTAGCTGCCTTCCTGAAGCTGGTTTTCGCCGGTACCGCTGCCTTCGCCGTGCCGTCGCTGCGCGCCCTGCACTCCGCGGGCCATGAGATCGCGCTCGTGATCACGCAGCCGGATCGGCCCGGCCACCGCATGAAGATGACGCCGCCGCCTGTGAAGGTCGCTGCGGTCGAACTGGGTCTCGATGTGTATCAGCCGGACCGCATCCGGGAGGCATCTGCTGCGGAGCGCGTTCGTCTGCTGGCGCCCGACCTGATGGTCGTCGTTGCGTACGGCCAGATCATCCCGCCGGCCATCCTGGAGATCCCGCGTCGCGGCGTGCTCAATGTGCACGCGTCGCTGCTTCCCCGCTGGCGTGGCGCGTCGCCGGTCGCGCACGCGATCCTGGCCGGGGATGGCGAGACGGGCGTCACGATCATGAAGATGGACGAGCAGCTCGACCATGGACCGGTGCTCGCGTCACGCGCGATTCCGATTCATCCCGGCGACGACACGCCGGCGCTCACCGAGCGTCTCGCCGAAGCCGGCGCCGAGCTGCTGGCGGAGACCATCGCGCGTCTCGACGACTTGCAAGCCGCCGAGCAGGACCACGCGAAGGCGACGCTTGCGCCTCGGCTCACGCGGCAGGATGGTGCGCTCGAGTGGGAGATGGGGGCAGACGAGATCGACCGACGCGTGCGCGCGCTGCGGCCGTGGCCCGGCGCGACGCTGCCGACGAAACGCGGGCGCGTGAAGGTGCTGAAAGGCCACGTCGATGGCTCGCGGTACGTGCCTGATCTGGTCCAGCTGCCGGGCAAGCGGCCGGCGCCGGCAAGGCAGGTGCTGGGCGATGCCTGACACGGATAAGGACCGCGAGCGCGACAAGGCGGTCAACCGCCGCGCACATCTCGCCGTACGCCCAGGGCAACCTCATGAACCACGAGCCGATGCGCCCGCGCAAGCTGCTGCTGCACCGCAAGCAGATCGCGAGCCTCATCGGCAAGGTGCGGCAGAAGGGCTACACGCTCATCCCGCTGCGCGTGTACTTCGCGCGCAATCGCGCCAAGGTCGAGATCGGGCTGGGGCGTGGCAAGCGGCAGTACGACAAGCGGCAGGCGATCGCGGAGCGCGACGCCAAGCGAGAGATCGAGCGCGCAACGCGCCGCTAGCTGGGGCTGCTCGTCAGGGATTCCCCGCGTTTGTATACAAAGGCGCGTTTGGCGCCGCGAATAACCCGCCGCTGTATACAAATCCGCGCCTGAGGCTAGGTGAGGTTCCAGGTCAGCATCACGTGGCTGCTCTCT
Source organism: Chloroflexota bacterium (assembly GCA_005880525.1). Classification (GTDB taxonomy): domain Bacteria; phylum Chloroflexota; class Dormibacteria; order Dormibacterales; family Dormibacteraceae; genus CF-118. The sequence goes on from VBFW01000073.1 coordinate 4,057, forward strand.
TCGTCGGTGCCGCTCTTCAGCTCGTACAGGAACATCTCGGTTCCCTTGTCGGGATGGGTCAGCTCGACGCCACTCACAAATCCGACCGGCTTCCCGCCGGCGATCGCCAGCAGCAGATGGTGGTTCGGGTCACCGAGAAATCGCGCGACCGCTTCCGGCTTCGCCTCACTGTCGAATAGATGGCCGGCGGCCAGGACCAGGGCGTCGTCCCCCGGCCCGAGCCGCCTGATCTCGATGCTCGTCATGCGGCCAGGTTGATGCCGATCGCCCGCAAGCGTTTGTTCAGCGACTCCATCGCGAACTCGATGATCTCGCTCTCGGTGTGCCCGTAGTCGGTGACGTAGGCCGGGTCGGGCGGGTCGAGCGTGCCCGAAATCAAAGGCAGCGACTCGATCAGCGTCTTCTGGATCAGCGGCGCATACCGCGCCGCGTCCTCGCGCACGGCCTCCTGCAGCACCTTGATGCCGAAGCTCACATGCCGCGACTCGTCGCGCGCGACCGCGGTGAAGCCGCGATAGAAGCCGCGGTCGGTCAATCCCTGCTCGCGCATCGACTCGAGCTCGAACCGCTGGCCGGTCAGCGCGATGGTCGCCTCGACGACGATGTGGTACAGGGTCACGCCCTCGACGAACGCGTCGAAGTCCTTCGGGTTGCTGGCCAGGCGCTGCGCGAGCGCCGGCAGCTTGTCATAGAAAAGGATGTTGTAGCCCTCATTCGTCTCGGGCCGGATCTCTTTCAGCAACGAAGTGAGGTCCTTGGCCTCGGTGCCGACCACCTCGTGCCACCACCGCTGAAAGAACGCAGTGTGCCTGGCCTCGTCGACCATCTGCGTCGACAGGAAGATCTCGATCTCGGGCGTCGGCGACGCCCACACGAACGGCGCCAGGGTCGCGGTGACGCGCTCCTCGCCGTTGAAGAACAGCCGGTGGGACCACAGCGTCGCCTTGCGATCGCCTTCGCTCGCGTCGATCCAGTCCTGCCGGTCGAGCGTGAAGTCGATGTCGGAGACCGCCCACTGCTGCGACTCCCATCGGCGGTACAGGTCCATGTAGCTCGGCATGTTCTCGATGCCGCGGTCGATGAACGACAGCACGTCGTCGATGCGGATGTCGCCCAGCTCCGTGAGGCTTGCGCGCCCAACGCGCTCGAGGTCAACCGGAGAAGCCATCGCGCGTCCCAGTGTAGGTGGGCCGCCCGATGGGTAGAATCGGAGCGCAACCAGGTTCATCACTCACCTTCGTGGGGGCGTCCGGTCTCGACGGGGCAGATGCGCTTCGGGATTGCGAGCCGAGAGCCGCGTGCGTTACAGCGCAGCGTTTACAAACGCCAACAAGAACACCGCTTTCGCCCTCGCTGCGTAAGCAGTAGAGACGTAAGCCCCGGGACATGATCCCGGGCGTCGTCTCCGGTCAGTCCGGCGGACTGGAGAACGGCGTCACATAGACCGGATTGCCGCCTCGGGGGCGCCGCGGCTCCGAGGCGGGACACCCACCGCGGCTGGCTGAAGCGGATCCCGTCGGGAGGAGCCGCCAGGCGAGGTACCAAAATCCTGGACACGCTCGTAGAGATCCCGGGGGACGCTGCTTCGGACGCGGGTTCAACTCCCGCCGCCTCCACCTTTGCTAGCCCGGAAGCGACCCGGCCGGTAGCACTTCGAGGTTGATGATGCTGACCTGCTGCTGACTATGGGCGCTCCACGACAGATGGAATGTCCAACAGCCTGGCTTCGGAAAATCTGCGACCCCGCCAGCATTGGTGAAGGTGAGGATCGGTTGCGACTCACCTAACGGGCGACCTTCGATTTCGACGTTGATATACCCGGTCGGGTATTCCGCCTTCGCTACCCAATGGACCTTGTTGTAGGTGCCGTCCACACGGGGGCCACTGCCAGCCACCAGC
>VBFW01000074.1 GCA_005880525.1 Chloroflexota bacterium
GCTTGCCGCCAAGCTGGGTGAGCACTTGCAAGTCCCGTTCGCCGACCTCCGGCGCGAGGCGATTGATCCAGGCGCGGCCCAGCTGATCCCCGCGGAGTTCGCGCGGAAGAATGTTGTGCTGCCGATACGAGAGCGCGAGGGCGCGCTCGCGGTCGCGATGGAAGATCCCGGGAACCTGCACCTGGTCAACGACCTGACTTTGATCACCGGCCGGAAGATCGCCCCGCACATAGCAGGTCGCTCAGACATCCTGGCCAACTTGAGCCGGGTTCACAGCATGCAGCCGAGGATCCATGAGGCAGCCCGGTCGCTGGAGGAGAGCCGGCCGCAGCTGACCGGGGGAAGGTCGATGGTGTTCGAACTGTCGAGCATCACAGCATCCTCGCCCGCCGTCGACATCGTCAACATGCTCATCACTCAGGGACTCCGAGACCGCGCGTCCGACATCCATGTCGAGCCGCAGAAGGACTTCCTGCGCATCCGGTTCCGGATCGACGGTGTCCTGCAGGACGTGGCGCACCTACCCTCTGCGACCGGGGCGGCCGTTGCATCCCGAATCAAGATCATGGCCTCCATGAACATCGTGGAGCGGCGCCGCGCCCAGGACGGTCAGATCAGCCTTACGGTCGACGACCGGGATCTCGACGTGCGGGTGGCGACCATTGAAACGATCTGGGGCGAGAAGCTGGTCCTGCGGCTCCTGGACAGACGCCGCTCGCTGATCGCGCTGCGCCAGCTGGGGTTCTCGAGCGAGGCGTACGAGCGATTCCACGCCATGCTTCATTCGCCGTACGGAATGATCATCGTGTCCGGTCCGACCGGCAGCGGCAAGACGACGACGCTGTACGCGGCGCTCCACGAGCTCGACCAGCAGGTTCGAAACATAATGACCATCGAAGACCCGGTCGAGTACACGTTCGACAACATCAACCAGAGCCAGATCAACAAGCTGGCTGACATCAGCTTCGCCAACGGGCTGCGGGCGATCCTGCGCCAGGACCCGGACATCATCCTCGTGGGCGAGATAAGGGACCGCGAGACCGCCGAGATCGCGGTGCAGTCGGCGCTAACCGGGCACATGGTGCTGTCCTCGCTCCACGCGACCGATGGGCCCGGTGCGCTGCTGCGCTTCATCGACATGGGGATTGAAGGGTTCCTGATCGCATCGTCGGTGATATCGATCGTCGCCCAGCGCCTGGTGCGAAAGGTGTGCGACGGCTGCAAGACGACTCACACTCCGACGGCGGAAGAGTTGGAGTTTGCCGCCTCGGTCGGCGCTCCTCCGCCGAAGCGCCTGTATCACGGGGTCGGATGCGCAAGGTGCAACCAAACCGGCTACTACGACCGCGTCGGGGTGTTCGAGGTGCTGACGATGACGGACGAGCTCCGTCGCGCGGTCACCGGCCGGGCTGGGCATCGGGAGATCATGGACGCCGCCGTCAAAGGCGGGGCGGTGCCATTGCGCCGGGACGCGTGGGACAAGGCGGCGGCGGGCGTGACCACCGTGTCCGAGATCCTGCGCAGCGTTTACATCCTGTGATCGGAGGCTGAGCCATCAAGTTCCAGTACCGCGCCTACGGACCGCGCGGGGTGCTCGAGGACAGGATCACGGACGCTCCCTCGGCGGCAGCCGTGCACCGCGACCTGACACGCAACGGATATCGCGTGGTCTCGGTGCGGCCGGCGCGGCGTGGTTGGTGGCACTGGATCTACCGGCAGATGCCGACGTTCTTCGGCGTCAGCACCAGCGACCTGGTGCTCTTCTCGCGCCAGCTCTCGACATTCTTGAAGGTTGGCGTGCCCATCACCGAGGCCATCCGGCTGCTGCGAGCCGGCACCAGGTCGGGCCCCTTCAAGGCCGCCCTGGACGACATCAACTCCGACCTCGACGACGGCGAATCGTTCTCGGTGGCGATCTCCCATCACCCGAACGTGTTCAGCCAGCTGTATGTGGACATGGTGCGAGCGGCGGAGTACAGCGGAAGCCTCGACCGTGTGCTCCTACAGATCGCGATCTACCTGCAGCGCCAGGACACGGCGATCAAGAAGATCCGAAGCGCAATGATCTACCCCGCGATCATCCTCACGCTCGCAGTCGGCGTCTGTGGAGTGCTGATCGTGGTCGTACTGCCGAACTTCGTCGCGCTCTTCAACGAGTTCCATGCCCAGCTCCCGCTCCCGACGCAAATCCTGATCGCGGTCGGTTCGTTCGCGCAGACCTGGCGGCTCGAGATCGTGGTCGGAGCGTTGGTCACGACCGTTGCGGTCTTCGGCTTCCTGCAGACCGGGCCAGGCCGAGTGTTTTGGGATCACGCCCTGATCCGGCTCCCTGTGCTGGGCACGATCGTGGTGTTCGCCATCGTCGAGCGGTTCACGAGAACCCTTGCCACAATGCTGCGCGCCGGCATCCCGATCAGCCAGACGTTTGACGTTGCCGCCGCATCGGCGGGCAACATCCGCTACCGCCGGCAGCTCGATGCTGTCCGTCAGCGGATGGTCACCGGCGACGGGTTCTCGGAACCTCTTGCGGCGACCGGGCTCTTCGCGCCCATGGTCATCCGCATGGTCAGGGTCGGTGAAGAGACGGGCACTCTCGACCAGAGCCTGGAGCAGATTGCCGACTTCCTCGCTGAAGAGATGGACTACAAGGTCCGCAACATGATCGCGTTGATGGAGCCGGCGCTCGTGATCGCGGTCGGGGCCGCGGTGGGCTTCGTCGCGGTGTCGGTCGTCCTGCCCATGTACGGGCTCCTCAGAGCGGTTCACTGATGCAGGGCCGCGCGCGGCGGCGTCGACTGGGCGGCCAGGCCGGAACCACGCTGATCGAGCTCCTTGTCAGCACGATGATCATCGGCATCGCGGTGCTCCTGCTGGTCGGCGCGTTCAGCACCGGTCTCCTCGATGCGACGTTGACCAAGCGCAACACTGCAGTCACGGCGGCAACGCAGTACGAGCTGGACAAGATCGGCGCTGCTGCATTCGCGAGCGCTCCGGTTCCGTACTCCGAGTGCTTTGCTGTCGACAATCCCGCCCGGCCGGTCGCGGTCGCGCTGGGCGGCGCCTGCCCCGCCGGCTCGAGCCTGAGGGTGGACGTCACCGAGAATGACGGGCAGCCGGGCGTTCAGGTCTGGACGGTTCAGGCGATCACGTACCCGGCCCTCGACGCCATCGGCACGCCGGTTTCGGTCTACAAGGTGAATCGATGAGCGGCCGCCGGCGCGAAGACCGCTTGCGCCGTCAAGCCGGCTACACCCTGATCGAGCTGATGATCGCGACAGCGATCGGGCTGCTCGTCATGAGCGCTCTCACGTCGGTTGTCGTTACCACCATGATCGGCACGAACGCCGCAACCGGCCGCGTGGAGACCAGCGGGCAGATCCGAAACTTCGAACTGTTTGCTTACGACGACTTTGCGCTGAGTCATCCTCCGGCGCCTTCGGGCTGCGGCATCGCAGCCAATCCGTGCACGACGCAGCCTATGGTCCTGAGCGGTTTTCGGATGACCAACCAGTCGACCGGCCAGGCAGCGTCCTTCACGGTCAAGTACTCCTGGAGCCCAGCCACCCAGTCCGTGACACGCTCGATCGGGTCTTCGAGCCAGATCGCAGCGGGCAATGTCACGGCTTTCTCGTGGTACGTGGACGCGACCGGCGCTCGCCCTGTTGTCGTGATCGCGATGACGGTGACGATCGCGTTCTACAACACCTCGTACAGCCAATCCCAAGCGCTGTTGTTCTATCCGCGGATCACATCGCCGTGACTGCAAGAAGGAATCGCCTTGCGGACCGACGCCGTGGCCAGCGTGGCAGTGTCCTGAGCTCGGTGCTCATCATCGTCGCCTTCATGTCGATTCTTGTCGGCGGCCTGATGACCGAGCTCACCAACTCGTTCCTGGTGTCACGTACGCATTCGACTCGCGTGGAGCGTGAGGCCACGGTGACTTCAGCCGTGGAGCTCGGGATCCACCAGCTCCAGGCCGGCAGCGTGCCTCCCGTCTGCGCTCAGGATGCACGTGGCCCCTGGTTCCTGACGCTCAACGGCAGCCCTTCGGCGGTGTCCGAGACGTGCACGGCCATCGTTCCTGACCTGGCAGCTTCGCTGTCGACCGCAGCGGTCACCATCGACGGCGTCCACAACACGACAGCCGGCCGGGACGAATACATCGCTGCGACCTCCAGCGGACGGCTGAACGCATACGCCTTCGGCCAGACGTCAGCGCGCTGGTCGGTCGCGCTCGCCGGCACGATGACCGCCTCGGTGCTGCCGTTCGTGGACGCCGACGGCATGCCCGAGCTCATGGTGCCTACGACGATGGCCGGATCCGGCTGCGGCGGACATTGCGTGGTCTCCATGCGCTACAGCGCCGGCGCTCCCTCGTTTCACTGCAGCATGCCTGCCTCATCGGCAGTCACGGTTTCGCCGGCCGTCGAAGTGCGAAGCGGCATTCGGAACTTCCCGGATTACGTCTTCTTCGCCGGCTCGGGCGCGGGCGCCGCTCTGTACGTCTTCGATGGCGCGGCGGATCACACTTGCGGGCCGCAGGCGTCGGCCGCGCTCACTGGGGACGTGATCGGAGCTCCGCTGGTTTTCCCCGGGGTGGTCAGCGTCAAGAACAACTCAAGCAGCGTGAGTGACGAGATCTTTGTCCTCCAGGGCGATGGAACCGCCAGCGCCTTGGCACACTGGCGTTACACCGAAGCTGTTGACAAGAACGGCGTGCTGACCATCGGCCTGAGTG
>VBFW01000075.1 GCA_005880525.1 Chloroflexota bacterium
CGGAAGAAGAGTTCGGTGGACCGCAGTGGGTGTTCGGTCGATCCCACTACGCGGTGCTGGGCGAGAACGAGATCGTGTGCCTGCATTCGAAGTCGAACGTTCACAAGCTGTCTCGCCTCGACCTCAGGACCGGCGTGCTGTCACCGGTGCAGCTCCTCTATTCGTTTCTCGATGGTGTTCGCGTCAGCGGGCGCAAGGCGGTGATGTTCGCGGCCTCGCCGACGCATTCCCTGCGCGTGCTGACCGTCGATCTCGACACCGGCGCGGAAGAGGTGGTGAGGGCGACGGTGACGACGCACATCGATCCGAACCACTTCAGCATCCCCAGGCCGATCGAGTTCGCGACCGAGGGAGGGGTTACTGGGCATGCGCTGTACTACCCGCCGCGCAACGCGGACTTCGAGGGTCCACCAGGAGTGAAACCTCCGCTGGTCGTGCACAGCCACGGCGGACCGACCAGCGCCGCGCTGCCCGTCTACAACCTCGAGTACCAGTACTGGGCGAGCAGAGGTTTCGCGCTTGTCGACGTCAACTACCGCGGCTCGACCGGTTACGGACGCGAGTACCGCGACATGCTCCGCGGCGAGTGGGGTGTGGCCGATGTCGACGATTGCACCAACGCGGCGCGACATCTGGTCGACAAGGGTCTGGCCGATCCCGAGCACGTGGCCATCACAGGCGGATCAGCGGGAGGATTCACGACGCTGCTGGCGCTGACCAAGAAAGACTTCTTCCGCTCGGGTGCATCGCATTTCGGCGTTGGCGATCTCGAATCATTCCGGAAGGAGACGCACAAGTTCGAATCGCGCTACCTCGAAACACTCGTCGGACCTTATCCCGAGCGCGCCGACGTCTATCGCGAGCGGTCGGCGGTCAACTTCGCCGACCACCTCAGCTGCCCGATCATCCTGTTCCAGGGCCTCGACGACAGGGTCGTGCCGCCCGACCAGTCCGAGGAGTTCGTGGCCGCATGCAGGGCGAAGAAGCTTCCACATGCCTACATCGCATTCGAAGGCGAGCAGCACGGATTCCGGCGCGCGCCCAACATCCGGCGCTCGATCGACGCGGAGTTTTACTTCTACTCGCGCATCTTCGGCTTCGAGCCGGCGGACGCCATCGAGCCGGTGACGATCGAGAACTTTTGACACCATTACGCGTGCCTGATGTCGGCGTGGCGGAACGGCAGACGCGCCAGATTTAGGATCTGGTGCCCGAAAGGGCTTGGAGGTTCGATTCCTCTCGCCGACACCACTTGTTGCCCTGGGCGGGACACCCTCAGCGCCTGTAGCCTAAACTCACGGTTTCTATGGCTGCAGTGGTCGCACAGGTGTTCTGGAGATTTCGGCTGAAGGCATGACCACTTCCAAGAACGGCGCAGTCAAGTACGGCGGATTTCGCATCCTGCGTGAGGTCGACCAGGACGGCCTGGGCACCCTCTATGAGGCCGAGCATCCGCGGCTCCAGCAGAAGGTCGCCCTGCGCACCGTCGGCGCCGCCGCCGCGAGGGACGTGACCCACTCGAGACGCTTTCTCCTCGAGCTTCGCTCCTATGTATCACTCGACCACCCCGCGATCCCGCGGCTGTACGAGCTCGCCTACAACGGCGACTGCCCGTACCTCGTCACCGAAATCGTTCCAGGCAAGACCCTGGACGACATGCTCACCGATTCGACGCAGCGTGAGCCGCGCGGCGTCGTCGAGCTGCTCGAGCCGATCGCGTCTGCGCTCGACTACGCGCACTCGCGCGCGACCGTGCACCGCGACGTGAAGCCTGCGAACATCCTGCTCGCCGACGATGGCCGCACGATGCTCACCGGCTTTGGCCTCGGCACCATCGCGTCATTCAGCAACGGACCGGGGGCAGCCGGGCCGATGGCGCCGGACTACGTTGCGCCGGAGCGTCTCGTCGGCCGCGAGGTCGACTCGCGCGCGGACGTGTACTCGCTTGCCGCCGTCATCTTCCACGCGGTCACCGGACAGCGACCGTTCACGTCGCGCAGCTGGATCGAGACTCTGAGCCGGCGACTCTACGAGCCGCCGCCCAGCGCGAAGGAACTGATGCCCGAGCTGCCTGAAGAGTTCGGGCAGGTGCTCCAGCAGGCGATGGACCGAGACCCGTCGCGCAGGCCCGCAACTGCCGGCGAGTTGCTGCAGGGGCTGAGTAACTCGCTCGATCCGCCGGAGCCGACAGAGGAGCCAGTGCACTGGCTCCATCCGCACATGCATCGCGGCAGCATGGTCGTGAGCGGTCTGCTGGTGCTGGTCGTGGGCGTCGCCGGGATCACGTGGTTCCTCGACGGCGAGGGACTGTCGCTGCTGACGCGCCTGAGCCACCTGGTGGTCGGCCGCTAAAGCTAAGCGGTTCGACCCTCGATCATCAGCACGTTCTGACACGTGAACAACCGCTCGACATGGAACCCGAGGCTGATGTTGGAAGGATCCTGACCGAGCGCTGACGCGATCTGCTGGCCCGCTTGCTGCGGCGGTATCGAGAAGCCGAACGCCGATGCGGCCAATGGGATCACTCCGATGTTGCCGCTGTGCGCGTACAGCAACAGCGTGCCTGCGAGCCCGATGCCGTTGTACGTCGCGCTGCCGTCGATGATCGCGCCGCCGGTCGTGTCGCCGACGATGTTGATCTTCACGTTGCTGAGGCCGGAAACGTTGATCGCGCCGGCGAGGTCCGAGCCGGTCCACGAGTGCCGCACAGCGCCGTTCAGCTCGATGTTTGCGGTCGCGCATGGCTCGAGGGTCGCGACGCTCAAGAACGGCACCTCACCGTTCGGGTCGAGCCCGCTGACGCCGATGACGTCGAGCTTGAAGATGCCGCCCGGTGGGTCGGGGATCGTGATCACGATCGGTGACGGACCGGTCTTCGTGTACACGTGATTCGCCGGATCCGTGATTCGGAGCTCCATCAAGCTGCCCGGATAGGCGAGCGCGGCTTTGAAGTCGCTGCCGCCGGCTGACGGCGCCGCGAATGCGTAAGTGAACTGCTGCACCTGGCCGTTGTGCAGCAGCCCGCCCGTGAAGTCCTGCTCGGTGCCCGGTGTGGTCTGGGTCTCGACCTGCTGCATCGCGGCGACTTCCTGACCGAACGGGTCGTTGGGGTCGGGCGTGATCGGCCCGGGCGCCCCGATGTTGCCGTTGGCGTCGACGGTTACCTGCTGGCCTTCGGTGAGGTGGACGTGCCCGCTCTTGCCGTCCACGTCGAGGCCGCCGATGAAGAGCTTGATCACGACCGTTCCGTCGCCGTTGACCAGTACCTCGAACAGCGTGCCTCGCACCGAAGCGGTGGTGGTATTGCCGACCACCTGGAAGGTGGCGCCGCCTACGAGCTTCTGCACCGAGTTGAGCGTCCGGCCGAGCTTGTCGGTCACCGAGATGTCGTGCACGTGCCCGTCCTTGGCGAAGTGCGACGAGTTGATTGCGATCTGTGTGTTGTTGGCCAGGCGCGTGATGGTGCCATCCGGGAACTGGATCTGGGCCCGGCCCTTGGCGTCCGTCTTGACGGAATCGCCTGGCTGAACAAAGGTGCCAGAAGCCGCCGAGGAGAAAGAGCCACCCGAGTGGGCGACACTCGCGTCCGGCACGAACGTGGTCAGCACCGCGCCCACCGTGGTGTCGGCTGAGGCGATGACTCCGAGGGTGACGATCCCCGCCGCGACCAGCACGATGACGACCACCAGCGCGATCAGGATCCGGAGGCCGCCCCGACCCTTCCGCTTTGGAGTAGCCGGAGTTCGTGCTGCCATGCGCCGGAAACCTTAGCAGTCGGGAAGGCGGCTCCGACCACGGATAAGGGCTTTCCGGTTAGCGGTGGCCCTCGATCACCATTGCGTTCCCCTCCGGCCCGACGCACGAGTAGACGCGGTCGACGATGTAGTCGGTCGGGATGGAGCTGATGGAGTCGCCGTAGGACGTCAGCTTCGAGACAACCTGGGTGGTCACGTTGATGCCCTTGACGCTGACCTGGGTCAGCACCGCCCCCAGGTTGGGCGTGGCCGCGTAGAAGTCGATCGTCCAGGACACCTCGACCCCGCCGAGGTTCGAGTAGTAGTAGATGCGCGCCGAGTTGCTCGAGACGCCCTGGACCTGGATCGTGATGCCGGTCGAGCCCGAATTGGCCAGACCAGACGACAGCTGCGCGTTGCTGAGGATCTCGCGCACGTTGGTCCCCGTGTCGACCTTCTCGCCGCCGCACACCGCGTTGGTCGACCACGCGACCGCCCAGGGCTCGCCGCCCGGGACGTTGACGGCGCTCACGATCGCCCGCCACAGGCCCGGCGGACCATCGATGTGTCCGACCACTGGCGAGCCGCTCTGCCGCGACCCATGGACGACTCCGTTGGGGTCGGTCACTGACATCGTCATGAAGCTGCCGGGATAGCAGAGCGCGACGCTGACGATTCCGCCCCCAGAGTGATAGTCGGATTCGGCCGTCTGCCCGGTGGCCAGGTTGTCACCCGCGCTGACCTGCATCGA
>VBFW01000001.1 GCA_005880525.1 Chloroflexota bacterium
TGGTCTTGCCCGCGCCGTTGCGACCGAGAAGGACGAGGCATGAGCGCTCGCCCACGTCCACGGTCAGATCGGTGAGCGCGAGCACGTCGCCATACCGCTTGGCGATCGAGCGAACTTCGAGCATGGGGCCTACCAGTGTGAGGCCCGGTTACCCCTTGGGAGTCGGAAAACGGGGCTCGACGCTCGGCCCAAATCGCCGGAAATAGCGGCGGCCTGTCCTGTATATCAAGCCTTCCGTGGCGGCGAACGCCACCGCCCCGGCGAGGATCGCCACGTAGGCCGGCGCGCCAAAGCCGACTGCGGCCAGACCGCCGATCGCGCCGCCGACCGAGGCGACGATGACCCCGACCATCCCCGGCAAGGTGACGAACCCGTGGAAGAAGCTGCCCATCCCGTGCGCGGTCTCCTGCTCGATGCCAAGAGTGCGCAGCGTGCCCGAAAGGTCGTCGAACGGGCTCGTAATGAAATAGGGCTCGAGCTCCGGGTGAAGATCGAAGTAGCCATGGCGGAGCCGGTTCATCCCGACGACCATGTGGTAGTCGTCCCGGTTGAGCATCATCAGGCGGCGGATCGTTGCCGCGCCGGTGAAGAAAACGACAGCGAGCATGAAGATCGCGATAGCTGTGAAGGCGGTGCCGAAGCGATCTGCCTGTGCGATGAGCGCGAGGGCGATGACCGAGCCCGAGAGTATGGCCAGGAACATGTTCACGCGGCCGAGCGACTCCTGGTAAATCAGCGACCGCGTCGCAAGCAGCGACCAGTGCTCCGTGGCGAGGATCTGAAGCTTTTCCGACACAGCGGGGTTGCGCGGCGGCAGCTCAGTCACGCGGCAGATACCTGGGCAACTCGTCGAGAGACGCGAAGCCCTTCCTGGCCATGAACTCGGCAATGCCGTCGTGAACGTCAGCGATCGCGTTGGGGTTCACAAACGTGGCGGTGCCGACCTGCACCGCGCGGCAGCCGGCGACGAGAAACTCGAGGGCATCTTCCGCGCGCATGATGCCGCCGACGCCCACCACCGGGATGTCGACAGCGCGCGCAGCCTGGTGGGCCAGGTGCACGGCCAGCGGCCGGATTGCAGGGCCTGACAGCCCGCCGGTGCGGAAGCTGAGCCGCGGCTGGTAGGCGTGCAGGTCCATCGACATGCCGACGAAAGTGTTGACGGCCGAGAGCGCGTCTGCGCCTGCCCCTTCGACGGCGCGAGCGATGACGCCGATGTCGGAGACCATCGGCGTGAGCTTGACCCATACCGGCAGCTTCGTGCGCCTCCGCACCGCTTCGGTCACGGCCGCGGCCGCGCGCGGGTCGTTGCCGAAGTACATGCCGCCCTGCTCGACGTTGGGACACGAGATGTTGATCTCGAATCCCGCGACGCCCGGCACTCCGTCGAGCCGCGCGGCCACCTCTCCGTACTCGGAGGCTGACTCGCCATTGATGTTGACCAGCACTGGGAAATCCCAGGCCTCCCACTTCGGCGCGTAGTCGCGGATCAGCGCGTCGACGCCCGGACCCTGCAGTCCGATCGCGTTGAGCATCCCCGAGGGTGTCTCGACGATGCGGGACGGCGCCGTACCCGCCCGTGGCTTGAGGAAGATCCCTTTCGAAACCATCCCCGCCAGCGCGCGTCGCTCGAGCAACGGAACCTCTGTGCCGTACCCGAACGTCCCCGAGGCCGCGAGCACAGGTCCGCGGAGCTTCAGCCCGCCGACTTCAACCGACAGGTCGGGGGTCACGCGCTCACGGCATAGGACAGGTGAGACGGCAGCGCCGGCCAGTCGACGTCCGAGGCGACGTAGACAGGGCCTTCGGTGCACGCGCGGTCGTAACCGCCGCGAGTGAGCGGCACCGCGCAGCCGAGGCACACCCCGGTCCCGCATCCCATGTACGTCTCGACGGCCACCTGCGCTTGCGGCCATCGCTGGGCGGCGGCGGCCAGCATTCGGTTGGGGCCGCAGGCGAGCACCAGGTCGGCGTCAGGGGCCGCGGCCACGACCGTTCCAGCGAACCCTGCGCTGCCGTCGTCGGTGGCGAGGATCACCTCGTCGCCCTCGGTCTCCGAGCAGAGCTCGTCCGCGGTGCGCGCGCCGTGCACCCACGTCACTTGCAGGCCCGCCGCCCGCGCGTCGCGCGCCGCAAGCGGCATCGGTGCCACGCCCAGCCCGCCACTCACAAGGGACACCGTCTTTGCGGAGAGCGTCAGATCGAACCCGCGACCGAGCGGGCCAAGGCAGCTCGCGACGTCGCCCTCACGCATCGCGAGCATCTGCGCCGTCCCTACGCCGACCGCCTTGAGGAGCACCTCGATGCGGTCGTCCCCGGCGCGGTACACGGAGAACGGCCGTCGCAGCAGCGGTCCCGGCCGCATCCCGATGTTCACGAACTGCCCGGCCTTGACCGACGCGGCGATGTCCGGAGCCGCAAATCCGAGCACCCACATGTCCCGAGCCACCTGGCGGCGCTCGACCAGCGGCGCGTCAGTCAGAAACAAGCGCCGCGCCCCGCCACTCTTCGATCGTCCGCACGTCCATCTCCGGCGCCGCCTCCGCCGCCGACTCGAGCAACGCAGCAGCAGTGTCGAGCGATGTCAGGCAGGGGATGCGGCGCTCGACTGCCGCGCGCCGAATCTCGAAGCCATCCTTGATGACCGGGCCGCCATCTTCACTCGGATCCTCATAGATGTTCGACATCGTGTTGAGCACGAGGTCGACCTCGCCGCCGGTGATGACATCGAGCACGGTCGGGCCTTCCTCGCCGATCTTCGCCACCACGCGCGGCGAGAAGCCCGCGCGCTGGAGAGCCTTCGCGGTGCCCTCGGTGGCCACGAGCCGGCAGCCCATCTGCACCAGCCGCGAGACGATGGGGAACATCTCGGGCTTGTCCGCGTCTGCGATGGTCAGCAGCACCGAGCCGCCGCGCGGCACGTGCACGCCCGACGCGGCGAAAGCTTTGCGCAGAGCGCCCACCAGGGTGTGGTCGATGCCGATCGCCTCGCCGGTCGACTTCATCTCCGGGCCGAGGTACGAGTCGACCGCCTGCAGCTTGCTCATCGAGAACACCGGCGCTTTGACCGCCACCAGGTCGCGCGGTGGCACCAGCCCGGTCTGGTAGCCGAGGCTCGCCAGCGTCTCGCCGAGCATCACCTGCGTCGCCAGCTTGACCATCGGCACGCCGGTGACCTTGCAGAGGAAAGGCACCGTGCGCGACGAGCGAGGGTTGACCTCGAGCACGTAGACCTTGCCGCGATGCACGACGTACTGAACGTTGACCAGGCCGCGCAGGCGCAGGTGCCGTGCGATCTTCACGGTGTAGCTCACTACATGCTCCAGCTCGCGCGCCTCCAGGCCTGGCGCCGGATACACGGCGTACGAATCGCCTGAGTGCACCCCGGCGCGCTCGACGTGCTGCATCACGCCAGGGATGACCACGGTGTCGCCGTCGCTGATGGCGTCGACCTCGACTTCGACGCCGAGCAGGTACTTGTCCACCAGCACGGTGCCGCGCGGCATGGCGCTGATGGCCCACGTCATGTAGCGCTGCAGCTCGCGCCGGTTGCGCACGATTTCCATCGCGCGCCCGCCGAGCACATATGAAGGACGCACGAGGACCGGATAGCCGATGCGATCGGCGATCGCGACGGCGCCGTCGATGGTTGTGGTCGTGCCGCCGATGGGCTGCGGGATGCCGATGTCCCTCAGCGCCTCGGCGAAAGCCCGCCGGTCCTCCGCGAGGTCGATCGCCTCGACGCTCGAGCCAAGGATGTCGATTCCTTTCTCGGACAGAGGCTGCGCCAGGTTGATGGCGGTCTGGCCGCCGAACTGCACCAGCGCGCCGGTGACGCGCTCGGCCGCCGCGACATGGAACGTCGCGTCCAGGTCGAGTGGGTCGAAGTACAGGCGGTCGGAAGTGTCGAAGTCGGTGGACACCGTTTCCGGGTTGGAGTTGACTAGCACGGCGCGGACGCCCGCCTCGCGCAGCGACCGGGCCGCGTGCACCGAGCAGTAGTCGAACTCGATGCCCTGGCCGATGCGGATCGGGCCCGAGCCTATGACGAGCGCGCTGCGGCCAGTCATGAGCTCGGCCTCGCTCTCGTCCTCCCAGCACGAGTAGTAGTAAGGCGTCGCGGCCTCGAACTCGGCCGCGCACGTGTCGACCAGCTTGTACGTCGGATGGCCGGCCGGCACCGTCTCGCCGCGCAGGGCGGCGATCTGCGTGTCGGCAAAGCCCGCGCG
>VBFW01000002.1 GCA_005880525.1 Chloroflexota bacterium
AACGTCGATCCGAACATTGTGGTCGTGTACGTCGGCACGTCGAAGAAATCCTCGTCAGCACCGGCCATGTTTCGAGCCGCGATCTTGCCGTGCGCCTCGGCGTTGTCCCAGGTGCCCATCTGGTTGTGGCGCTCGACCATGAGGTCGTAGAAGACGGCGACGTCGCCCGCGGCGTAGACGTCTGGCGCGTTGGTCCGCAGCTTGGCGTCGGTGACCACGCCCTTGTTGAGCTCGATGCCGGTGCCTCGTGTGGGCTCCGTGTAGTAGTCGAGCCCGACGCCATAGGTAAGGACGTCGAAATCCACGCGCTTCCCGCTGACGGTCTCGGCCATGAAGTTTCCATTGGACCGGCTGAACTTCTGGACCTCGTCGGACGTGAGGAACTCGACGCCCTGAGCCTCGCCCATCTCGCGGCACAGCCGCCCTCCCTCCTCGTCGAGCACGTAGCGCAGGAACCACGGCCCGCGCATGATCCAGGTGACCTTCGCGGTCTTGCGATAGCTGACGCCCTCTGCCAACTCGTAGCCGATGAAGCTTCCGCCCATCACCAGCACGCGCTCCGCCGAGTCCGCCCTGGCGATGATCGCGTCGGTGTCGTCGATGGTCTGGAAGCCGAGCACCTGAGACACCTGATCGGATCCCGGCCACGGCGGCGGCTTGGGCCTGCCGCCGGTCGCGATCAGCAGCGCGTCATATGGAAACGACTGGTCGCGATTCGTGCGCACGACCTTCTCACGCACGTCGATGTCGGTCACCCACGTCTCGAAGTGGATCTCGAGGTTGCGCGTCGCGTAGTCCTCGGCGGTGCGCATGAAGACCTTCTCGCGCCGCACCTGGCCGCGCAGATATCGCGGCAGAGCGACACGGTTGTACAGCGGGTGTTTCTCGGCCGCGATCATGACGATCGACGCTTCCGCGTCCAGCTTGCGCAGCTCTTCCGCGCAGGTCTGGCCGGCGATGCCGTTGCCGATGACGACGTAGCGCCGCGTCACTAAGTGTTGGCGGCCGGCTTCAGCTGGAGGCCGTAGATGAACGCCGTGTCTTCGGCATTCGCGAAATCGTATCCCGTAGCCCTCATGTCATCCGCGGCTGGATGGCCGCGTGGAAGCGCGACGGTGACGTGGTCGGCGCCGTCGGCGTCGGCTTCATAGCGCAGGGCAAAGAGCAGGTCGCGAAGGGCCGCACCGCGGCCGGCCAGAAACGCCACCGCCACGTTGTCGCTCCACGGGCGCCGGAGCCCGGCCAGCGCGCGGCCGCCGGGCGCGACGCGAAGCATGCCGCGGCTCGCCAGCCTGCCCAGCTCGGCAGCCTCGAGATTGCGCGCGCCGTTCAAGTCCGCGCTTACGCCGTTGTACATCTCGAAGCCCGGGCTCGACGCGGCCATCTTCCAGAGCTTCTCGGCCTCGACCGGATCCGGCATGTTTGCCGGCTCGCCGCCCTCGACACGCGGTGCGCGCCACCATCGGATGTCGAGCAAAGGTTTGAACCCAGCCGACTCGAACAGGTGCGACGCGATCTCGTTGTATGTGGCGAGGCGAAGCTCCGCGAATCCCTGCTCGCGTGCCTCGGCGATGGCCGAATCGAGCATTGCCCTCGCGATGCCCTGGCGCTGGTGGGAGGTGGCGACTCTGAGGCCCTCGTACCACATGAGGCCGGGCGCATAAGGACGCAGGCGGTGCAGCCCGACCACGACGCCGTCCACCTCGACAGCCTGGAATGCGGAGCTCGCGTCGGCCACCCAGTCGTCGAAGACGCGGGCGATGTAGTCGTGGCCGTCCCAGAGGTCGCTGGTCATCTCCGCGACGCGGTCGCGGTCCGACGGCCTCGCCGGCCGAATGACTAGGTCGTTCGTGGTTGCCAATGCGCGATGCCTGAAACGGTGACGCCGCCGTCGTAGACGAGCTCGTCGCCGTCGCGGACGAGCATCTCCTCCAGCAGGCGTCGCGTGCGCGGCTCTTCCCAGCCGTCGCCAAACAGAGGCTTGCAATCGGCCACCGCCTCGTCGAGGCTGCGGTACCGATTCACCACCGGGTACCTGACGAATGTCACATCGGCGGCGATGCCGAGCTGCAGCAGCAGCATGAAAAGGTCGGAGAACTGCGTGATCGGCGGAAGCGGTGAGGGCGCGATTCGGTCGCGCAGCACGTTGGCTGGGTGGGGGACCGGACCTTCGCGCAGCATGATGAAGACACGCTCGCGCGCCGAGCGCTCGAGCTTCTCGACGAAAGGAACGACCTCGGCAACGCCGTAGAGGACGTGGCAGCAGATGACCAGGTCCGCGGGCGCGACCTCGGCGTCCTCCCAGGCGCTCGCGACGACGGTCAGGTTGGGCAGCGCCGGCAGGTGGGCACGCATGCCCTCGGACGGCTCCACCGCGGTGACCCACTCGAGCTTCTCCGCCAGCGGCACCGCGTGCCGGCCGGCGCCGGCGCCGACGTCGATCAGCGTCTTGCGGTGCGAGACGAACGGCTCGACCACCGCCAGGAACTGGTCGACCCGATTGCCCGTAGAACGCGCGTAAGTGGCGGCCCGGCGGTCCCAGTAATTGGGATCGCTGTGGCCGTGTGCGGCCGTGTTTTCGCGATCGAGAACCAGCTTGCGCCAACGCTCCACCCAGTCGGTGCCGCCCACCCGGATCGCCGTCGCTTCCACACCCTCACCCTACCTACTCTCAGAACTTGGGGACAAACCGGGGAGAAGCGGTGCGGGGCTACCATGCGCCTGTGGAGTTCTCCCCCTCCGAAGCCGCGCTTTTGAGCCGCTACTTCACCAACCTCGACCGGCCGGTGTTCGCCCTGCGCAACCTGCCGGAAGTGGTCAAAGGGGCCCTGTTCTCGCGCTACTCGCGGACCGAGAAGAGCCTGCGTAGGGTGCTCCTTGACGAGTTCATCAACGATCCCGAGTCGGGGTTCGCAGGCATCGCTGCCTCCCACGTCTTCGGCGTGGGGACCCCAGCGGACGTGGACGACATGGTTGCGGTGAAGCGCGCGGAGGAGTTCTACGAGCGCGTGCTGGTCGGGTACGGCGACGACTCGGTCGCGGAGCTCGCCGGCGCGCATGTGGCCGTGGAGCGGGTCTCCACGCTGGCTGCCAAGGCGCTGGAGGACAGCCGCATCGGCATCTCGCCGCTGGAGAAGTCGACGCGTTACGTGCGCTTCGACCGGCCCGGGCCCGACGGCCGGCGCCTCTACCATCGGGGGCCGGAGCTCTCCCACCCCGCCTATGAGCCGGCGGCGGACGCGCTTTTCGAGACGTTCAGCAGCCTGCTGGAGCCGCTGACCACGGCCATCCGCGAGCGCTTTCCGATCGAGCCCGACGAGACCGACCGGGCGTGGAAGTCCGCGACCCGTGCCAAGGCGCTCGACCTGCTGCGCGGACTCCTGCCGGCCGGCACGCTCACGAACCTGGGGCTGTTCGGCAACGGCCGCGCGTTCGAGTACCTCATCACGAAGATGTCGGCCAGCGAGCTGCCCGAGTGCCGTGCCCTCGCGACCGACCTGCACCGCGAGCTGGCCGAGGTCATCCCGTCGTTCGTCAAGCGGGCGGTCGACGACCGCTACGGCAAGCCGGCGGCCGAGCGGCTCGTCAGGATCCGTACTTCGCTTCAGAAGGTCGCGCGCCGGACCGGGGGCGAGGCGAAGCCCGGCGTCCGGCTCCTGAGCTTCGACGCCGACGCGGAGCGGAAGGTCGTGCAGGCGGCGCTGTATACGTACTCGGACACGCCGCTCGACAGCTCTATCCAGGCGGACCCCGACGCCGTCCTCGAGGCCCTTCTCGGCGGCCGCGCCAACCGCCGGCAGCGGGCGCCCAGGGCGCTCGAGCGGGCCCAATACGAGTTCGAGATCGTCGCCAACTTCGCGGCCTACCGCGATCTTCATCGCCACCGAATGCTCACCCAGGAACGCCAACTGCTGGGCACGTCGCTTGGCTATGACCTGCCGCCGGCGCTCGCCGATCTCGGGATGGACGAGGCCTTCCGGCGGGCTATGGACAGCGCCACCGCCGCCCACCAACGGATGGAGGCAGATATCGGCCCGGCGCTCGCGCAATACGTCGTCCCGCTCGCCTACCGCGTGAGGTGGTATTTCCGCGTCAACCTGCGCGAGCTGTACCACCTGTGCGAGCTGCGGACCACCCCTCAGGGCCATCCCGACTACCGGTTCGTCGCGCAGGAGATGTTCCGGCTGGCGTCCGAAGTCCACCCCCGCCTGACCCGTTACGCGACCTTCGTCGACAAGGGTGCCGGCGACGAGCTGGAGCGCCGGAAGTCCGAGCGCCGTTGGGACGAAAAACTCCGGACGCTCGGCGGTCCGGTGCTATAGCATCAGCCTCAGTTTTCAGGGGAGGGGACACATGCCGTCAGATTCCGACTCGTCGCCCGAGCGCGACCGCCGCGTGGCCAAGAGGCGCTCGGAGGTGGAACGCCGTTTCGGCGAGCGCCGCAACCCGGAGCGGGCAGCGCCCGGCCGGCGCGTACTGTTCATCGACCGGCGCGTAACCGAGCGCCGAACAACGCAAAACCTGGCCTACCAACCGGTCTAGGTAACCCTCTCCCGC
>VBFW01000003.1 GCA_005880525.1 Chloroflexota bacterium
CTCGCCGCCGCCTGGAACGATTGGCACTTCAACGACGGCTGCGGCTTCTCCTACTCGACCAACGGCGGCTCCACCTGGGCGCCCGAATCCTTTGCGCCCTTCACGTCCTTCACCAACGACCCCAACGTGCCCGGAGCTGGGAAGTTCCCGATCGCGGGTGACCCGGTCGTGGTATGGAATCCGAAGTTCAGCACCTTCGACGTCGTCTGCCAGGCCTTTGGCCTCAGCGCCCACCAGATCAACCTGCTCGCCACCACCTTCGACCCCGCCAAGGCGAACGCACAGGCGAATCAGAACTTCAGCTACGGCACGCAGGTTGGTGGCGCGCCCGCCTGGACGGGACTGGCCTCCGTCACCATTGGCTCCTCCAACGGCTCACAGAAGGGATCCAACGGCAAGTTCCCCGATCACGAGGCCGGCACCGTCGATACAGGCACCGGACCCGGCCACCACTTCGGCCGCCTCTATATCGCTTGGGCGGAGTTCAACGGCCTCGGCCGCTCGCCCATCGACCTTGCGTATTCCGATACCAATGGGGCCTCGTGGACCGGCCCCATACGTGTCAGCGACGCTGGCCACCAGTTCGACCAGGACGCCACGCCACGCGTCGGCCCCGACGGCGCCGTCTACGTCAGCTTCATCAACGGCCCCAACGAGAAGAGCCTGAAGGGCAACGCTGCCCTCATCGCTAAGTCAACGGACGGCGGCAACACCTGGAGCCAGAGCTTCACCGCTGCGACCATCCCGAACCCAACCGCCAGCATCCCCAACGTGCTCTACCGTGGCGGCACCAACGTCACGACGACCGTCGACCAGCGCACCGGCAACGTGGTGCTAGTTTTCGACGACGCCACCACCGGCGCGCTCAACGAGTACTCGGTGCGCACACTCGCGCCCGGCGACCTGAGCGGATGGTCAGCGCCAGTGCGCATCAAGGCCACCACCTCGACGCAGTTCTTCCCCTGGCTCAGCTCCGCGCCGAATGGAAGGGTTGACCTCGTCTACTACGACCGCGCCTGCGATTCCAACGACGTACTCCTGTGCGTCACGCTCTCCTCGACCAACGATGACGGCGCCACCTGGTCAAGCGTGGCCATCACGAGCACCGGCTTCGACGGCGACAAGTTCCAGGCCTGCGTGCAGTTCGTGGATCCGCCCAACTGCGGTGTCTTCTTCATCGGCGACTACATCGCCGTGGCGTCGACCAAGACGAAGGCGCAGGTGATGTGGACCGGCAACGGGCCGCAGGCGATGGACGTCTTCACCGCGGCCGTGTCCTTCTAGGTCAAGAACCGGCGGCGCTCGAATTTATCGGCGCCGCCGGTTTTCAGTACCGACTCAGGCCGCCACGAACCGCCGGGCGACGTCGCCCGCGATCGGCAGCTTCTTCTTGTAGACGGTGTTGTTGCTGGCCGACATGATCTTCGTGTCAAAGGCCATCTGCACGACCATGGTCGCGAACGCCTTCGACATGAACGTGAGCACAGTCGGGTCGTTGTTGCTGAGGTTGTCGCACCACAGGAACGGGTTGTCGACGCAACCTCCATCGAAGCTCGGGACGTTGCCTTCGTAGTTGCCCAGGGAGCCGTCGAAGAGGTCGACCTCGTGCTGGCTCTTGCAGCAATCCTGCCCCGTCAAGAGACCGCTGGCCGGAATGCCGACATTGTTGAAGCTGATGGCGTCAGTGCCGCTCGGCGACAGGAACTCGTGGTTGAGTCCGACCGAGTCGAAGTAGTCGACCGCCTGCGTCGGCGTCGAGGTCATATCCAATATGGTTCAAATCATTCGAGCTGAGGTTGTTGACATAGAAGGTGGAGCCCAGAAGTCCCAGCTCCTCGCCGCCAAACCAGATGAACCGCAGTTTGTTCGTCGGGTTGACGTTCTTCATCTCCTGGGCGATGTCCAGGATCGTCGCGGAACCCGACGCGTTGTCGAGCATGCCCGCGCCGTAGATCGCGTCCAGGTGGGCGTCGACGACCAGGACATGGTTCGGGTCGCCGCCCTTTGATTCCGCGATGACGTTGTAGTCGGGAGCGTTCTCCTTGACGACTGCCGGGATGTTGATGCTCATCACCGGTGGGGTGCCGCTCTGATACGCGTTGTAGAGGTCCTGGCCGATGGCGAAAGACGTGAATGCCACCGGGATCGTCGGGATGATCGGGTTGCCGGCGGCGTCAACCAGGCTGCCGCCGAACGCGCCGGTACGCCCCGGGTTGCCCTCGTTGAAGATGACGACGCCCGAGGCACCGGCGGCCTGAGCGTTGAGGACCTTGACACCGAAGAAGCAGCTGCCGCGCTGGATCAGGGCGATACGTCCGGGCACGAAGCCGGCGAAGTCGGTCGACGTGCAGCCGCTCGACGAGCTCGGCGTTGGCGTCGGCGGGATGATGATTCCGCCCGCCGGCTGAAGGGTGGCGCCGGGCGTCGCGCCCGTGCTCTGCCCGGGGTTCCACTCGGAGCTCAACGCGAAGGTGTGAGCGAACGGTGAAGACTCGCTCCACGTCGGTATGCCAGTGAACGCGTAGTAGGTGAAGGTGTAGGTCTGGATCGTGACGTTGTATCCGGCGGCGCCCATCACCTGCGCCACGTAATCAGCCGAGGCCTTGTAGCCAGGCTCACCGGAGTTGCGCGACGGACGTCGATCGGCCGGGCTTAGGTTGGCATCCGCGATCGCCTGGAACTTCTGCATGTGCTGCCAGAGATCGGCGGTGCGGACGCACTCGACCAGCTTGGTCACCGTGTCGTTCACGCGAGCGAGGCACTGAGCTGAAGTGAGCGGCTTGGCGCCACTGCTTGCGCTTGCCGCAGGCGCCGAGAAAAGCGCCAGCGCAGCAATGCAGAGCCCAGCCACGAACCGCGAAACCATACGTTGCGGCACGAGGATCACCCCCCTTGAGATACCCGTTCCTACGCAGCTGACTCCATGCTAAGTCCGCCCGGCGAGCAAGGCAACCCGGGGACGATTTTCAGCTCGACGAGCCGTTGCGAATGAATCTCGCATAGGCAAGCCCGCTGTCCTTGACCGTTCGCAGCTGCGTTTCGTAATCGACGTGCACGATCCCGAACCTCTTCTGAAATCCCCAGGCCCACTCGAAGTTGTCGAGCAGGGACCACAGGAAATAGCCGCGAACGTCGGCTCCCTCGGCGACTGCTTCCTCAACCGCCCTGATGTGGTGAAGGATGTAAGCGGCCCGCTCCGGATCGTGCACCTGACCGTCCTCGCCAACCACGTCGCCTCCATAGGCCCCGCCGTTCTCGGTGACGTAAAGGGGAGGCAGATTTGGATATTCGTGTCCCAATCGCACCAGCAGGGCCCGAAGGCCATCGGGGTTGACCTCCCAGTCCATCGCGGTGCGAGGCAGATCGCGCGAGGGGAACGTCACGTACTCGGAACCGACGAATGGAGACGACTTCACCCTGGTCGTCGGCTCCAGATTCAGACGTGCTCCTGCGCGCAGAGGATGTCCACTCACATTGTCGTCGTGGTAGTAGTTCACGCCCAGGAAGTCGATAGGCGCCCCAATCACCTCGAGATCGCCGGCCTGAATCAGCTCCCCGAGCCCGAACTCGCTCACGTCCATTAATAGGTCGTCCGGGTACCGCGACAGCAGTATCGGCTCGAGGTACATGCGGTTGAAGAGGGCGTCGACCCGACGCGCCGCCTCGATGTCCAGCGGATCGCCGGGCAGATCGGGAATCGCGTTGGTGAGATTGAGCGTGATGCCCAGCTTGCCGGCTCCGCGTGCCCGAAGCGCTTCCACCGTCAGCCCGTGGGCCAGGTGCTGGTGATGAACCGCGGCCAGTGCAGCGCGCGGGTCGCGAAGACCCGGAGCATGTTCGCCGCTCGCGTACGCGATGAGCGATGAGCACAACGGCTCATTGAAGGTGGTCCAATGGCTGACCCGGTCGCCGAGGACATCGTGCACCGCGATCGCGAACTCCTGGAACCGGTAGGCGGTGTCGCGGTTCGACCAGCCACCCCTCTCCTGAAGGGCCTGGGGCAGATCCCAGTGGTACAGGGTGAGCCAGGGCATGATGCCTGCCTCCAGCAGCTCGTCCACCAGCCGGCTGTAGAAGTCGAGACCCTTCCGGTTGACCTGGCGATCGCCTGGCTTGATGCGCGCCCAGCTCGTCGAGAACCGATATGCACCGAGGCCGAGCTCCTTCATGAGTGCGACGTCTTCCGGCATCCGGTGATAGTGGTCGGAAGCCACTTCGGGGGTATCTCCGTGTGCGATGGCGTCCGGTACGCGCGCGAACACGTCCCAGATGGAGTCTTCCTTGCCATCCTCATGCGCCGCGCCTTCGACCTGAGCCGCAGCGGTCGCCGAACCCCAGAGAAAACCGGCTGGAAAGCTCATTCGGTCTAACCCTTCACTGCGCCGCGCATGATCCCTTCGACGAGCTGCTTGCCCGCGAAGATGAAGAGGATCAGCAGGGGGACGGTGGCGAGCAGCACGCCCGCGAGGACGATCGAGTAATCGACGAAGTAGTTCGCCTGCAGGCTGGCGAGCGACACCGGCAGGGTCGGATTGTCCTGATTGAGCACGAGGAACGGCCAGAAGAAGTTGGTCCAGGACATGATGAAGGTGAACAGCCCGAGCATCGCCGCCGCCGGGCGCGCAGCCGGCAGGGCGATGTGCCAGAAGGTCCTGAACATGCTCGCGCCATCAATCCGGCCCGCCTCCACCAGCTCGTCGGGGAGCGCCTGGGCGATGTACTGAGTCATCCAGAACACGCCAAAGGCGGTGACCAGGCCTGGAAGGATCACCGCACCGAGGGTTCCCGTCCAGCCGAACGTCGACATGGCGATGAACAGGGGCACGACGCTGAGCTGAGTCGGCACGCACATGGTGCCGATCACGAACACCAGCAGTCCTTTCTGACCTGTGAAACGGCCCTTTGCGAAGGCGAAGCCGGCAAGCGTCGCGAAGAAGACCACCGATGCGGAGACGACTGTCGAGACGATGACGCTGTTGCCCAGCGCCTTCCAGAAGTTGACGCTCTCATTGCCCATCACGGAGCGCGCATTGGCGATGAAGTTTCCGCCGGGAATCCACGACATGCTCGTGTCACTGAGCGTCCCGGCGTCACCGCTGCCGATGAGGAAGGACCAGTAAAAGGGGAAGACAGAGGCCACCAGGACGAAGGCGAGAAACCCGTAAACCAAGCCCCCAGGCCGCTGCTCGATTCTCGCTTCAGCGCGGCGCCGATTGAAAGCCGAAAGCACGCTCATGCCGTCCGTCCTTCGCTGGTGGCGATCCTTCGCGTGATCGCAAGGTTGATGAGCCCGATCGCGACGATGACGACGAACAGCAGCCAGGCGACAGCGGCCGCACGCCCGAAATTCAGCTGCGTCCAGCCCAGCTTGTACAGATAGATGGTCATCGTCATCCACTGCTGGTCCTCGCCTCCGAGGCCGTTCTGGTCGTAAAGCCGCGGCTCGTCGAAGATCTGGAGGCCGCCGATGGTGGCGGTGATGATCACGAAGATGATCGTCGGTCGAAGCTGCGGGAGGGTGATGCGGAAGAACCGGCTCACCCACCCGGCGCCGTCGATCGCCGCCGCTTCGTAGAGGTCGCGCGAAATGGCCTGCATCCCGGCGAGCAGGATCAGCGCGTTGTAGCCGGTCCAGCGGAAGTTGACCATGGTCGCAATCGCGACGTGGCTGGCGAGCGGGTCGGTGTGCCAGCGAATCGGGCCGACGCCGATGTCGGCGAGCGTCCTGTTCACGAGCCCGTATCGCTCGCCGAACATGCTGCCGAAGATCAGTGTCACAGCGACGGGCATGACGACGAACGGCAGCAGAACGCTCATCCGCCAGAAGGTCTTGTTGCGAAGGTTCGAATCGAGCGCGGCCGCAATCGCGGTCGCTGCGATGAGCTGGGGGGCGGCGGAGATCAGGAAGATGCTCAACGTATTGCGCAGCGCAACCCAGAACTGGCGCTGATGAAGTACGAACGCGAAGTTGTCGAACCCGGTCCAGCTGCCCTGCCCGCCGATCAGGTCCCACGCGTGGAGCGAGACCCAGCCCGTGTAGAGCAGCGGGAAGAGGCCGACCAGCCCAAACAGGATGAAGAACGGGGAGATGAACAGGT
>VBFW01000004.1 GCA_005880525.1 Chloroflexota bacterium
GTACATCAAAGCGGCGACGGGCATCGGCGCGGGACTCGTGATCGACGGCGCCCTGCTGCGCGGCGCCACCGGAACCGCGGGCGAGATCGGCCACACGACGCTCGACGAGCGCGGCGCGCTGTGCTACTGCGGCAACCGCGGCTGCCTCGAGACGGTGGCGTCCGGGCCGGCGATCACGCGGCTCGTCGCGGAGGGAAACGGCGACGCGCCGAGCCTGGCGGAGGTGATCGAGCGGGCGTCGGCGGGCGACGTGCGCTGTCGGCGCGCCATCTCCGACGCGGGCCGCGAGATCGGCGTCGCGGTCGCCGGTCTGTGCAACCTGATCAACCCCGAGCGCGTGATCATCGGCGGCCTGCTGAGCCGCGCCGGCGACATCCTGCTGCAGCCTCTGCGCGAATCCATCCGCCGCCATGCCGTGCAGGCGGCCGCAGAGAGGGTGGACGTTCGCGCGGCCAGCTTTGTTGAGCGAGCTGAGCTGCTTGGAGCCCTGGCTCTGGCGCTGCGCGGGCAGCGCGCTCACGAAGCTCTCAGCTAAAACTAGGACTCAGTGAGTCGGAACCGGGCTGCGGTCGTGGCCGCTGTGCTTGTCGTTTTCGCGGTCGTCGCGGCGTACCTCATCTACACGAACCAGGGTGGCGGCGGCAAGCCCGTCAGGTTCGACGTTACGGTCACCCATGGCGACACCATGAAGCCCAGCGAGCTCGACGTCCACCAGAACGACATCGTCACCATCAACATCACCTGCGACTCAGACGGTGAGGTCCACCTGCATGGATACGACCACGCATTCGATTGCAAAGTGGGGCAGGTGACCGCCTATTCGTTCAAAGCCGACAAGTCCGGCACGTTCGAGATCGAGTGGGAGAGCACGAGCAGGCACCTTGGTGACCTGGTCGTGGCGCCATGAGCCTGCAGCTGATCGGGATCCTTCTTCACGGGTTCGGGCCGCGATACGACCTGCCCATCTCGCGTTGGCTCTACTTCCTCGCGGCGGGTTTCGTGGTCGTCATCTCGTTCGTGCTCGTCGTGATCTTCGCGGGCGAGCAGGTCGGCGCCAAAGCGATCCAGTACCCGCGCAGGGCGTCGGCGTGGCTGACCTCGGCCGCGCGGTCGCCGTGGCCGCGAGGCGTCGGCGGCACGATCGGGGTGCTGGCGCTGGTGGCCGTCATCGTCTGCGGCTTCTTCGGCAACCAGAAGCGCCCGGACCTCAACCCGGCCGAGTACATCGTCTGGATCTACTTCTGGGCCGCGACGGTGATCCTGTCCGGGCTCGTCGGCAACCTCTGGTACCTCCTCAATCCGTGGGCGGCGATCTACGACGCCGTGAGCCGCCTCGTTCGGATCCGGCCGGCGCTGAGGCTGCCGAATGTCGGAGTGTGGCCGGCCGTATTTCTGTATCTGGCCTTCGCCTGCCTCGAGCTGACCTCCGGCATGTCGAACCAGCCGTGGTTCGTCGCCGTCGCCGTGCTCGCGTACACGTTTCTCACCCTCGCCGGCATGGTGCTGTTCGGGCGCGACGAGTGGCTCGGGCACTGCGAGGCGTTCACTGTGCTGTTCGACATCGTCGGCCGGTTCGGTCCTGTCGAGGCCGAACGCGACGAGGCGGGCCGCATCGTTGCGGTGTACCTGCGAACGTGGGGCGTCGGACTGCTCAAGCCCGGGCCCGCGGGCTGGGACCGCGTGATCTTCGTGATCCTGATGCTGAGCACGCTCGCGTTCGACGGCGTGCTGTCCACTCCCGCATGGCAGGACTTCAACATCGCCCTCGAGCCCATCTGGCTTCCTCTGGGTGCGTCGGGCTTCTTCTTCGTGCGGACGCTGGGGCTGCTGCTGATGACAGTGACGTTCCTGCTCGTCTTCGTGGCCTTCATGCAGCTCGTCATGTATTTCGGCTCGCGCAAGGTAGATCTGACCGCGACCGTCTCGGCATTCGCGCTGACGCTCGTGCCCATCGCGCTGGTCTACAACGCCGCGCACAACTACGGCTACGTCACTGTGCAGTCGCAGCTTTTGATCCCGCTGCTCAACGACCCGCTGAGCAGGGGATGGAACCTGCTGCCGGCGGTGGCGCACTACCAGCCCAGCTTTGTCCTGGCGCAGGCGGCGATCGTCTGGTACGCGCAGGTGATCCTGATCGTGCTGGGCCATGTGATGGCCGTGTACCTGTCCCACCTGCGCGCCGGCGAGCGATTCCGCACCGCGGAGCGGGCTTTGCTCAGCCAGTACCCGATGCTGGTGCTGATGGTGGCCTACACAGTGGTGAGCCTGTCCATCCTCGCCGCGCCCACCACCGCGGGCGGATGATCATGCCGTCATAGACGTCACCTGGCCGTTCGATCTGTCCGTCTACGCGGGGCTGGTCGCGCTGTTCCTTGGCCACGCCTGGCTGGCGCGGGCCAGCGAAGACGCCACCGCCAGGCACACCTTCTACTTCCTTTCCGGGCTGGCCGTGCTGTGGGTGGCGCTGGAAACGCCAATCGACACCGTCAGTGACCGCTACCTCGACTCGGTGCACATGCTGCAGCACGTGCTGCTGGGTTTCGTGGCGCCGCCACTGCTCCTGCTCGGCCTTTCACCGCGCATGGCGGGGCGGCTGATGCGGGTGCCACTGTTGCGCGCGATCACCGAGCCTGTGCCCGCCCAGGTCATCGGCGGCGCGGTGATGATCCTCTGGCACATCCCCGCCCTTTACGACGCGACGCTGCGGTCGGAAGAGCTGCACATCGTCGAGCACATCACGTTCATCGGCGCGGGCGTGGCCCTGTTCTGGCCGGTGCTGAAGGACACGTCAGCACACTCGCGGTGGGAGATGTCGCCCGGCGTGAAGCTGCTGTACCTGCTGGTGGCGACCATCCCCCAGGACGGCGTCGCCCTGGCGCTCCTTTTCTCGCGCGAACCCTTCTACGAGTTCTACGCCCGCGTGCCGCGGCTGATCGATTCGCTCACGCCGGTGGTCGACCAGACCCTCGCCGGCGCGGTGCTGATGGTGCTCGGCAAGGCCACGATGCTGGTCTGCGGGCTCGCCATCTTCTTCCGCTGGTTCGGCCGCGAGCACCGGGCCGACCAGGCCGGCCTGGTCGCTCCATAGCGCCCGTCGCGCATAGAATCCGAGGCAGTCAAGTGGAGTTCTCCGAGAGCATCCTCGACCTCGTCGGACACACCCCGATGGTGCGGCTGCAGAAGGTCGCCAGAGGCGTGAAGCCGGCGATCCTCGCCAAGCTCGAGCAGCTGAACCCGGGCGGCAGCGTGAAGGATCGAATCGCCCTCACGATGATCGAAGACGCCGAGCGGTCAGGGCTGCTGCGGCCGGGCGGGACCATCATCGAGCCGACCTCCGGCAACACCGGCCACGGCCTGGCGATGGTGGCCGCGATCAAGGGCTACAACATGGTCTTCGTGATGCCCGACAAGATGTCGGCCGAGAAGATCAGCTTGCTGCGCGCGTACGGCGCGGACGTGGTCGTCTGCCCGACCAACGTCGAGCGGGAATCGCCGCAGTCGTACTACTCGGTCGCCGAGCGCCTGTCCCACGAGATTCCCGGCGCGTTCCAGCCCAACCAGTACTTCAACCAGCGCAACCCCGAGGCCCACTACCGCACGACGGGGCCGGAGATCTGGGAGCAGACCGAAGGTCGCGTCGACGTTTTCGTCGCCGGCATGGGCACGGGCGGCACGATCAGCGGGGTCGCGCGATATCTGAAGGAAAAGAAGCCATCGGTCCAGATCGTCGGTGCCGATCCCGAGGGCTCGATCTACTCGGGGCCTGTCCACCCCTACAAGGTCGAGGGAGTGGGCGAGGACTTCATGCCCGGAACGATGGACATCAAGCTCATCGACCAGGTGGTGCAGGTCAACGACAAGCAGTCGTTCGTGGCCGCGCGCAGACTGGCGCGCGAGGAAGGCATCCTCGTCGGCGGTTCGTCGGGCATGGCCCTGCACGCGGCTCTCGAGGTGGCGCGCGATCGCGGTCCTGACGACGTGATAGTGGTGCTGTTCCCCGACACCGGCCGCAACTACCTGAGCAAGTTCTTCAACGACGAATGGATGCGCCAGAACGGATTCCTGGCGCGCCTGGGCGCGGTGCGAATCCGCGAGGTGATGGCCGAGCACGCGCAGGGCATGCCGCCGCTGGTCACCGTCGAGGCCAGCCGGTGTCCACGGCCATGGATGCGCCGCTCAGCCAGGTGGGCGTGGACTCGTCGATCGACGACGCGTTCGAGCCGCTTCTGCGCGGCGAGCAGGCGGTGCTGGTGGTCGAGTCCGGCGAGCCCGTGGCCGTGATCACGCGCTCCGACCTGCTCGAGTTCGTCGCGCATCGCGGGCAGCGCTGATTTCCCTCTCCCTCTGGGAGAGGGTAGGGTGAGGACGTGAGCGCTCGGAAAAACGGGTGGGGCTTCGCCACCCGCGCCGTCCATGTGGGCCAGGGGCCCGACCCGGCGACGGGCGCAGTCGTGCAGCCGATCCACCTGGCCACCACCTTCGCGCAGCAGGGCGTGGGCAAGCACCTGGGCTTCGAGTACTCGCGCAGCGGCAACCCGACCAGATCGGCGCTCGAGGAAAATCTCGCCGCGCTCGAGGAGGCGAAGCACTGCCTGGCATTCGCGTCAGGCCTTGGCGCCGAGTCGACGATGATGCTGCTCCTCAAGCCGGACGACCACGTCGTCTACATGGAGGACGTGTACGGGGGCACCTTCCGCCTGTTCGACAAGGTGATGAAGCGGTTCGGGCTGACCTTCACCGCGGTCGACGCCACGAACCTGGATGCGGTTGAGAATGCGATCACGCCGTCGACGCGACTGGTGTGGCTGGAGTCGCCGACCAACCCGCTACTGCGAGTGGTCGACATCGACGCGGTGAGCGAGGTCGCGCACAGCCATGGCGCGATGGTGTGTGTCGACAACACGTTCGCGACCCCATACCTGCAGCAGCCGCTGCACCTTGGCGCGGACGCGGTCGTGCACAGCGCGACCAAGTACATCGGAGGTCACAGCGACGTCGTCGGCGGCGCCATCATGACCTCCGATGACGCTCTGGAGGAGCGGCTACGCTTCCACCAGAATGCGATC
>VBFW01000005.1 GCA_005880525.1 Chloroflexota bacterium
GAGAACCAGTAGAAGGAATGCGGTCCGAGCGTGAGGTAGTAGGGCGTTTCGCCGACCGTCGGCAGCTCGGTCGATCCGAACAGCTCGATCGGCACCATGCCTTTCCACTGCGCGAGGTCCAGCTCGACGACCTGCAGGAACCGCGACAGGTTGGCCACGCACAGGATCTGCTCGGACTCGTAGCGGCGCACGAAGGCGAGCACCTTGCGGTTCTCGGGTCGCAGAAGCTCCAGGGTTCCGCGCCCGAACGCGCGGTGCCGCTTGCGCAGGGCGATGACCCGCTTCATCCATGAAAGCAGTGAGTGCGGGTTGCCGGCCTGCGTCTCGACGTTGATCGCCTCGTAGTGGTACTCGGGGTCGGTGACCACCGGCAGGTAGAGGCGCTGGCGGTTCGCTCCTGAGAATCCGGCGTTGCGGTCTGCGCTCCACTGCATCGGGGTGCGGACTCCGTTGCGGTCGCCGAGGAAGATGTTGTCGCCCATGCCGATCTCGTCGCCGTAGTAGATGACGGGAGTTCCGGGCAGCGAGAGCAAGAGCCCGTTCATGAGCTCGATGCGCTTGCGGTCGTTGCCGAGAAGGGGCGCGAGCCGCCGTCTGCGCCAGGATGTCGACGATGGGGAATCGGTCCTCCATGCGGATCGACATGAACAGGCGAGGCATGAGCGGGAAGTGGAAGTTCATGTGGCATTCGTCGCCGTTGCCGAAGTAGGCGACCGCGTCCTCGGGCCACTGGTTGGCCTCGGCCAGCAGCATGCGATTCGGGTAGTTGTCGTCGATGTGCTTGCGCATCTCGCGCAGGAACTCGTGAGTCTCGGGCAGGTTCTCGCAGTTGGTGCCTTCGCGCTCGAACAGGTAGGGCACGGCGTCGAGCCGCACGCCGTCGACGCCCATGTCGAGCCAGAAGTCGCACGCCCGGAAGATGGCTTCCTTGACGCGAGGGTTCTCGAAGTTCAGGTCGGGCTGGTGCGAGTAGAAGCGGTGCCAGTAGTAGGCGCCCGCGACCTGGTCCCACGTCCAGTTGGAGACCTCGAAGTCCTTGAAGATGATGCGCGCGTCCTGGTAGCGCTGGTTGGTGCTGCTCCAGACGTAGAAGTCGCGATAGACGCTGCCCGGCCGCGCGCGGCGCGCGCGCTGGAACCAGGGGTGCTGGTCGGACGTGTGGTTGCAGACCAGCTCGGTGACGACGCGGATGCCGCGGCGATGCGCTTCCTTGATGAACTGATGCACGTCGCCGAGGTCGCCGAACATCGGGTTGACGCTCGCGTAGTCGGCGATGTCGTAGCCGTCGTCGCGGAGCGGTGATGGATAGAACGGCAGCAGCCAGATGGCGTTGACGCCGAGGTCTTGCAGGTAAGGCAGCTTGCTTATGAGCCCCTTGAAATCGCCGCTGCCGTCCTCGCTGGTGTCGCTGAACGCGCGCACGTGGAGCTCGTAGATGACCGCGTCCTTGAACCAGAGGGGGTCGGAGTCGAGGCGGTAGGGTTCGCTGAACTTCTTTCGCCTGGGTGAGTGGTTGGTGGCCGCGGCCTTGGTCAGCGGCCCGTTCTCGGGCGCCGTGGCCGGGGCGGCGACTTTGTCCTTTTCCTGCTCGGGCTTCTGGATCACAGGAAGTACTCGAAATCGTGCTCGCTGCGCACGCGCCGGCGGAACCTGAAGATCTGGCCCGGCACCGAGCTCGGGTTGATCTCGACGTAGTTGCGCGGCCCGTTCCACAGGTAGCGCGCGCCGCTCAGCAGCTCGTGCGCCTGGTAGCTGCGGCCCTGCTCGATGCCCAGCTCTTCGAGCGGCAGGGTGACCATACCGACCTGCGTGTGGTGCGGGTCGACGTTGACGACCGTCAGCACCACCTCGCTGAGGTCCTCGGTCGCCTTGGTGTACGCGACGAGCTGGTCGTTCTCGGTCGGGTGGAACCTGAGGCCGCGGTCCTGCTGCAGCGCCGGGTTCTCGCGCCGCACCCTGTTGACGAGGGTAATGAGCTCGCGCAGGCTCTCCGGGCTGGCCAGGTTCCAGCCGCGCAGCTGGTACTTCTCAGAGTCGAGGTATTCCTCGGAGCCGGCCTCGCGCGCGCGGTTCTCGCACAACTCGAAGGCCGGACCGTACACGCCGTAGCTCGCTCCGAGCGTCGCGGCCAGGAGGAAGCGCGCGGCGAACGCGTTGCGGCCGCCGTTCTGCAGGTACTCGGTGAGGATGTCCGGCGTGTTCGGCCACAGGTTCGCGCGCATGAACTCGATGACCGGAGGGCGGGTGATCTCGCTCAGGTACTGCGCGAGCTCCCACGCGGTGTTGCGCCACGCGAAGTAGGTGTACGACTGGCTGAAGCCCGCCTTGGCGAGGCGGTACATCACCTTCGGCCGTGTGAACGCCTCCGAAAGGAAGATGACCTCGGGGTGCTTGCGCTTGACCTCGGCGATGAGCCAGTCCCAGAACGGGAACGGCTTGGTGTGCGGGTTGTCGATACGCAGGATCTTCACGCCCTGCGCCACCCAGAACTCGACGACTGACAGGAGCTCGGCCCACAGCTCGCGCCACGACGCGGTCTCGAAGTCGAACGGCACGATGTCCTCGTACTTCTTGGGCGGGTTCTCGGCGTACTGGATGGTGCCGTCGGGCCGGTGCTGGAACCATTCGGGGTGCTCGCGCACGTACGGGTGATCGGGTGAGCACTGGAACGCGATGTCGAGCGCGATCGAGAGGCCGTGCTCAC
Source organism: Chloroflexota bacterium (assembly GCA_005880525.1). Classification (GTDB taxonomy): domain Bacteria; phylum Chloroflexota; class Dormibacteria; order Dormibacterales; family Dormibacteraceae; genus CF-118. Next base: position 2,705 of record VBFW01000005.1, read on the forward strand.
CGGCGACGCTGACGAGGCGCTTGAAGTCGTCGAGCGTTCCAAGCTGCGGATTGATCGCCTTGTGGCCTCCCTCCTCGGAGCCGATCGCCCACGGGCTGCCTGGCTCGCCCGGCTCCGCGCGGGTCGAGTTGTTGCGTCCTTTCCTGTGCGTCTTGCCGACGGGGTGGATGGGCGGCAGGTAGAGGATGTCGAAGCCCATGTCCGAGATGTAGGGCAGGCGGTTCTCGAGGTCGCGGAACGTGCCGTGCACACCCGCCTTTCCCGCCGAGCGCGGGAATGTCTCGTACCAGGCGCCGAACCTCGCGCGCTCCGGCTCGACCACGACCTCCAGCTCGCGCTGGTATCTGGTGCCGAGCGAGCGGTCGGCGTGCCGGTCCATGAGGGCGTCAAGGTCTTCTTTCTGCTTGGCGTCGGGTGCTTTCGCCTGCTTGCGGATCGCGGTCGCCAGCGCGGTCAGCTTGGCGGCGTCCTGACCGCTCGCGCGGGCTGCCGCCTCGTCGATGAGGCGCGCACCGATCTCGATCTCGATCTTGATGTCCTGTCCCGCGGCGATTCTCTTGGCCAGGCGCGCCGACCACGTTCGGTAGTGGTCGACCCAGCCCTCGATCGTGTAGGCGTAGCGGCCGAGCTTGGTGACGTTGAAGCGGCCGCGCCAGCGGTCGTTGACGAGCGGCGTCATCGGCACCTCGGTCCAGTCCGGCGCCGACTCGTGGCGGTGCTTGAGCACGGCGGCGAGCGTGTCGTGGCCGTCCGCGAAGATGTCGGCTTCGACGATCACGCCCTCGCCGACGGCCCGTTTGACCGGAAATCGGCCGGCGTCCACCTCCGGCGAGACGGCCTCGATCACGGCCCTCCGGCGGGCATCGGGCAACTCACGTGGCGACGTCGCCGCGGAGGGGGTCGAGGGTGATGGGGCGGAGGCTGTCAGCCGACGCCTCGCGGGTGCACGGGCCACTGCCTCAATCGTGCCACGCTGCACGCCGACAATGTGCCGCCCTAAACGAACGTTCGGTTTAGGCGGCGGAGGCTTTGCGGATCTGGTAGAGCGCGCTGATCACGGCCGTGCACTGATCTTCGACGTAGTCCATTCCGGCGGCCTCGGCGATGCGGCGCGCCTGTTCGGACCGGATGTCCAGCTGGAGCCAAAGCGCTTTGGCCCCAATTGCCGCCGCCTGGCGCGCGACCTCGGGGGCGTCGGCCGCGGGTCGAAAGACGTCGACCAGGTCGACAGGCTCCGGCACGTCGAGCAGCGTTCGATACACGCGCTCGCCGAATAGCTCATCGGCGAACGGGTTGATGGGGATGATGCGGAAGCCTCGTTGCTGCAGCCCCGCCGGCACCGAGCCTCCGGCCTTGCGCGGGTCGCGCGACGCGCCGACCACGGCGATGGTGCGCGCAGCGCGAAGTACCTCCTCAGGCGATTTCATGCTTTTGAGCACAATCGCGTGTTATCAGCGCGAAATTCCCTGTATTTGTGCACAAAAGCGGTTTTTACGCCGCTTCCGTTTTGCTCTGCTTTTCGGGCTCGAGCGCGACCTTGAGCACGTCCTCGACCTTGCTCGCCAGGTGGAACGTCATCGCGTTGCGCACGCTCTCGGGCACGTCGTCCAGGTCCTTCTCGTTGCGCTTCGGGAGGATGACCTCCTTCAGGCCCATGCGGTGGGCGGCCAGCACCTTCTGCTTGACGCCGCCGATGGGCAGGACGAGGCCCTGCAGGGTGACCTCGCCGGTCATGCCGACAGTGCTCCGCACAGCCCGCCCGGTGAGAAGCGACACGATCGCGGTCGTCATCGTCACGCCCGCTGATGGACCGTCCTTGGGCACGGCGCCTTCCGGCACGTGGATGTGGAAGACCTTCTCGATCGCTTCGGGCGCGATGGCGAGCTCCTCCGCGTGCGACCGCACGTAGGACAGCGCGATCTGCGCGGACTCCTTCATGACGTCGCCCAGCTGGCCGGTCAGCGTCAGGCTGCCGCCGTGTCCGTTGGACATCGGCGTCGCGGTGGCCTCGACGAACAGCACGTCGCCACCGACTCCTGTCACAGCGAGACCGGTCGCCACTCCAGGCACCGCGGTGCGGGCTGCGACCTCGTTGTCGAACTTCGGCTTGCCGAGGTACTCACGCACTCGTTCGGGCGTCACCTCGACGGGCACTGCCAGCGCTGAGCCCGCGACCTTCGTCGCGACCTTGCGTGTGATCTTGCCCAGCTCGCGCTCCAGGTTGCGGACGCCCGCCTCGCGCGTGTGGTCGGTGATCACCTTGAGGATCGCCTCGTCGGTGACAGACACCTCTTCGCTCTTGAGCCCGGCCTGCTTGATCTGCCGGGTCAGCAGGTGATCGCGCGCGATGGCGACCTTCTCCTCCTCGGTGTAGCC
>VBFW01000006.1 GCA_005880525.1 Chloroflexota bacterium
CGACGCGGAGCTCGCGGTCGACCGCATCCGTCCAGTGATGGCGACGGCGGGCGTCAGCTAGCTGCGTTTGTGCACAAAAACACGTTAAACCGCGCGCAGAACGTGTAATTGCGCACAAAAGCGGGTTAGCGCGGATACGTCGACGCCCATGGGCGCGCTTGCTCGAATGCGCCACACGCGGCCAGTAGCGTCTCGTCGGCGAAGCGCCGCGCGGCGACCTGGAGGCCCACCGGCAGGCCATCCTTCGATAGTCCGGCCGGAATCGACGCGGCCGGGTGGCCAGTGAAGTTGTACGGGTAGGTCAGGCACCAGCCGATCCACGGGTCGACGCGCTCGCCTTCGATCTCGCGTGGCCCCAGGGTGTTGCCGTTGGTCGCGTTGTCGACGGGCAGGGCGGCCAGCGTCGGGCTGACGATGAGGTCGTACTTGTCGAACACGTCCTGCAGCCCGTCGAGCACCTCGGTGCGAATGACGTCGTCGCGGCGATAGTCCATCGCGCTCAGGCGATGGCCGAGGTCCAGGCTTTCCGCGAACTCGGGCGGCACCTCGTTGCGGTGGGACCCGCGGAGGTCGATGCCCGTGCTCTGCTTGAGGCCTTCCGCCGATTCCGCCGCGCGCACCGCGCTCTGCCGCAGCCACGCGTCGCAAAGCTCAGCCTGGCCGCGTGGGAATTTCACATTCACCTCGTCGACGGTCGCTCCGGCGTCTTCGAATGCGCGCACCGCCTCGGCGGTGACCCTGGCGACCTCGCGCTCGATTGGGAAGCCACCGAGGTTCGGGCTCCAGGCGACGCGCAGGCCTTTGATGCCGCGCCGGGTCGCGGCCATGTAATCCGCCGCATCCGCAGGCAGGCTGTAGGGGTCTCGATCCTCGGGCCCAACGATCGCGTTCAGCATCAGCACCGCGTCGGCGACCGACCTCGCCAGCGGCCCCGCATGCGCGAAGGGCACCGCGAGCATGAACGCGTCGGGCCGCGCGACCGCCGGCACCCGGCCGAAAGACGGCTTGAACCCGAACACGCCGCACCAAGCCGCGGGGATGCGGATCGAGCCGCCTCCATCCGACCCCTGCGCGATCGGCGCAAGCCCTGCCGCGACCGCAGCTGCGCTTCCGCCCGACGAGCCGCCCGCGTTCTTGCCGATGTGGAATGGCGTGCTCGTTGGCCCAAACAGGTAGTTGTCGGTGACGCCCTTGTGGCCGAACTCCGGTGTGTTCGGCTTGCCGAGCACGATCGCGCCCGCGCGCTCGAGGCGCTCGACGTAGGTGGCGCTGACGTCGGGCACATAGTCCTTGAACGGCTTGCAGCCGAACGTGTTGGGCACGCCCGCCTTCATGTCGAAAAGGTCCTTGATCGCAATCGGAAGTCCGAGCAGGGGTGGATGCTCCTGTTTGCCGCTCAGCGCCTTCTCCGCGTCACGCGCCTTCTGCATGGCCTCGTCAGCGAGAACGAGCACGTACGCGTTCAGCTCCTTGTTCAGCCGGCCGATGCGCTCGAGAAAGGCGTCCACGACTTCAACAGGCGACAGGTCGTGCCGGCCGATGCGCGCCAGCAGCTCCGTCGCGGGCATGAACGCGAGCTCGTCGTGAACCTTCATCTCGTCACCTCCCTCGTGACCGCCGCCAGCGCGCGCTCGACCAGGGCCGCCACCACCTCAGGCCCTTCCGACATGATCCGCCGGGCAGGGAACAGGGAAGAACCCATCGCCACCGCGACCGCTCCTGCCTTGAGGTAGGCGCCGGCGTTTTCCGGCCCGATGCCGCCTGTCGGCACCAGCCGCGCCGCAGGAAACGGCTGCAGCAGAGCCGCGAGGTAGGCGGGACCGCTCGGCTCCACCGGGAACAGCTTCAGCAGGTCGGTGCCGAGCCGGAGCGCGAGGTCGACCTCCGAGGCCGTGAACACCCCTGGCAGCATCGTGATGCCGGCAAGCTGCGCGGCCTGGACAAGCTCGGCGTTGAGGCCTGGCGCCACCAGGAACTGCGCTCCGGCGCCGACCGCGGCCTCGAGCTCCTTCACGTCGCGCACGGTGCCGGCGCCGATCAGTGCTTTGGGCCGCGCAGCGCGCAGTCGATCGATGGCGGTGGCGGCGCTGGGCAGCGTGAACGTGACCTCGACGGCCCCGAGGCCCGCGTCGATCGCGCAGGTGGCCGCGGCCACGGCGAGATCGAGATCGTCGAGGCGGACGATGCCGATGAGCCTCGACGCGACGAGTCGATCGGCGCTCACCGGCCCACCTCGCGGCCCTCGCGCGCGATCAGCGCGGTGACTTCGCCGGCGTCGAACCTGAACAGGTCGCCGCGCAGGCTCATCTTCAGCGCACTCATCGCCAGGCCACGCTCCAGCCCGAGCTCTAGCGAGCCGTCCACCAGGCCCCACACGAGGCCGGCGCTGAACGCGTCGCCTGCGCCCACGCGGTCCACCGTTTCTACGCGATGGCCCGGGCGCTTGATCGAGCCTTCCTTGCCCACCGCCACGGCGCCTTGAGTGCCGAGGGTCAGCACGACCGTCTCGACGCCGAGCTCGGAGCGCAGGTGCGACGCGGCCTTCTCGCCGGTGCCCTGGACACCGAACAGGTCGCGCGCGTCCTCCAATGTGCAGATCACCACGTCGGCCATCCTCGCGGCCGCCCTCGAAGCGGTCGCCGCGGCCTCGACGCCCCACAGCTTCTGCCGGTAGTTGACGTCGAAGGTGACCCTGGCTCCCTGCTGCCGGGCCTCGGTCATCGCGCGCTGGGCGATCTCGGCGCACGAGTCGGAAAGCCCGAGCGTGATGCCCGAGACGTGCAGGAACTGCGTGTCGGCCACGTGCCGCCAATCGAAGTCACCGGCCGATGCGTGCGCCATCGCCGAGCCGGAGCGGTCATACGTCACGCTGATAGCTGAGACCCACGCCGACTTCAGCCCGACCCGGGCCGCTGCGTAAGCGACGTTGGCCTCGGACCCCGCGACGTGAACCTCGAACGCTGCCGCGTCCTCGATCCGGTCGCCCGGACGCACCGACAGCCGCAGCATGGCCTCGCCGAGCGTGACCAGCTGGTGATGCACGAGCGCTGCTAGAAGTACGTCATGACGGCGTCGATCACGCGGTAGCTGTCATCGACCAGCGGGATCAGCCGCCACTTGTCGAAGGCCGTGCAGGGGTGCGAGATACCGCAGCCGACGAGATCGCCAACCTGCAGGTCTTCGGCGGCGTCCATGCGGAGGTAAGCGTGCTGGTCGTTGGTGTTGAAGATGCTCGCCTCATGCGCGAACTTGCGAGGCGCCTCGCGCCCTCTTTTGATGTATCGGGGCACTGGGAGGTCCATGTCGTACGGCACATCGCGCTTGCCGAACCCGAGCAGGGCGAGGCCAGGTTCCGGCGTGGACAGCACGACGCCCCAAACTTCGAAAGCCTCAGCAAGCGGGTCGGTGCTCGCAAGCCGTGAGCCGAAGGGACTGACCTCCTTGTAGTGCGCGGCGTCGTGCGTCAGGTAGCAGCCGCTGCGCAGCACCGGCCGCACCGGCCGCGACAGCTGCCATGGGCCACCGAGCCCGGCGATGACGCGGTCGAAGAACGCGCTGCCGCCGGCGGTCAGGACGATCTCATCGGCCTTTGAGAAGTGGCCGCCGGAGTCAAGCTCCGACGTCAGCGTCCGGATCCGCGACAAAAGCGAGTCGACCAGCTCCAGCGAGGCCGCCACGTTCTCGCCGTGGATGATGCCCTCGAACGCCTCCACGCCGGTGAGGGTCACGTGCGAGGAAGCCTTGATCGCCTGAGCCACGGCGAGCGCCTGCTCTTCGGTCCTGCAGCCGGTGCGCCCGCCCGTCAAGCCAAGCTCGAGCAGCACCTTGAAGCCCTTCGCTCGATCAAGCGCCTTCACGGCCGCCACCGAATCGACGAGGCAGTAGAAGTCGAACTCGGGGTCGCGCTTCATCTCGGCAGCAACCCAGTCGATCGAAGCATGCTCGACGAGCTCGTTGGCGAGGATGATCCGGTGAGCGCCGAGCTCGCGCCAAAGCCTGGCCTGCCAGGTGGTCGCAGCGGTGATCGCCCACGCGCCGGCCGCCAGCTGCCGCTGCACCAGCTGCGGCGCCATCGACGTCTTGGCGTGCGGCGCGAGCGAGAAGCCCGTCCGCGCGCACAGAGCGGCCATCTCGTCGATGTTGTGCCGCAGCGGGGCCTCCTTGAGCAGCATGACCGGCAGCATGAAGTCGCCCCCGAGCGCGTTCCAGCCCTTCTCGCGCACGCTGCGTACCTTCACCGGCGGGCCAGGCGGGAAGGACTTGTAGCGCCAGTCGATCACCTCGTCAAGCGTGCGGTCGAGGTCGAGCGACTGCGTCTTCGAGGTCGATGCCATCGGCTACGCCATCTCCGCCAGCGCGTCCTGCGCGTTCACGACTCGACCGTACTTCATCGCCAGCGTCTGCAGGCTCGCGCGGTGGAGCTCGGGCGCATACGACGAAACGGCGTCGGCCACGACCGCAGCCTGGAAGCCCTCGTGGAAGGCGCCGCGCACCGTGTCCTCGACGCAGATCTGCGTGACAGTGCCGGAGATGAGCACCGTATCGACGTTGCCGGCGTTCAGCAGGTCGGTCAGGCGCGTGCGATGGAACCCGTTGTAGCCATACTTGTCGACCTGGTGCTCGCCGGGCCGCGGCTCGAGCTCATCTATCACGGCGATGCACTCGCGCTCGCCCTCGACGTCCGCGTATGAGCGCATGAACCCCGGCCAGCAGCAGCACGTTGGTGGCGCGATGACCTCCGACCACTTCCACATCAATGTCGGCTCGGGCCCGGCGACGAAACGCGTGAACACGACCGGCCGCCGGCGCTCCCGGAACCACGCGAGCAGCTCCTGGTTCACCTCGATCGTCTCCCGGGCGTCAGGAACCTCGAGAGGCGCGCCGACCCTGACGAAGTCGTTTTGCATGTCGACCACGATCAGGGCCGACCTGTCGCGGCGCAGCTCGAACGGGACTGGGGCGCCGTTGCTCATGTCCGGCCTGAAGGTAACATCCGACGATCGACACCACGGCATTCGCGTTCGCGACCGACCTCGTGGACGAGGGCATGGACGCCGTCCTCGACAACGTCTCGAAGCGTGCCGGGCTGGGTGGGATAACCATGGCCGCCGCTTATCACCACGGGCGGGACGTCTTCCCGCACAACCCCGCGCGCAAGGTCCACTTCCTGGAGGGCGGCACCGTGTTCTTTCAGCCCGACTCGAGCCGCTACCAGGGGCGGGCCCTGCAGCCGCTGGTCAGCGCCCTGGCGCAAAAGACTGACGTGCTCGCGGATCTCTGCCATGACGCGGCCGCCCGCTCGCTCCGCGTCCGCGCCTGGACCGTCTTTCTCCACAACTACTCGCTCGGCGAGGCTCACCCCGAGTGCGCGAGCCGCAACGCGTTCGGCGACGCCCACCTGACCGACCTCTGCCCGAACAACCCGGAGGTTCGCGCGTACGCCGCGGCCCTTTCCGCGGACATCGCGTCGAAGGGCGTGAACGCTGTCGTCGCGGAGTCGCTGCACTTCCACGGGCTCGAGCACGGATTCCACCACGAGCGCTACTTCATCGAGCTCGGGCCGCTCGGCCGCTATCTCCTCGGGCTTTGCTTCTGCGAGCACTGCCTGGCCGCGGCCCGGCGCCATGGCGTGGACGCGGGGCGGCTGCATCGGGAGGCTCGCGCCGAGCTCGAGAACCGCTTCGCCACGCAGCCCGACCCGGAGCCTGCGGAGCTCGACCGGGCCGATCTGGGGTCGTTCGCGGGCGGCGAGCTGGGCGGCTACCTGGAGAGTCGCAGCAAGTCGGTAGCCTCGCTGGTCGCCGAATGCGCCGAGTCCGCCAAGGCCGAGGGCGCCGATTTCGCCTTCATCGACCTGTCCGGCGCCATCAGGGGCTATGCGACCGGCCGCCCCGAGGGCTCCGCCGCGCCAACGATCGCGTGGCAGTTCGGGATCGACGTCGGCGCCGTGGCCAAGGCCTGCGGCCAGGTGGAGGCGATCGGCTACGCCGCCGACCCCGAGCGGTTGAAGCTCGACCTGGCCGCTTACCGCTCGATCATCGGCCCGGATCGCAAGCTTTCAGTGATCATGCGGCCCATGGCGCCTGACTGCGAATCGGCTGACAACCTCGCGCGCAAGCTCGAGGTCGCTCGCGCGGCCGGGTGCGTCGAGGCCGGCTTCTACCACTACGGGTTCATGCGCCTGGAGTCCCTCGACCTGATCCGCGAAGCGTCAGGAGCGGCCGACCACCCGACCTGCTAGCTCGCCGGTTGATGCCCCGTTCGCGACTGCCGTGCGGCCGTTGACCAGCACATGCGCGATGCCGGCGGGGCTCTCGCGCCCGTTGTCCCAGGTGCTGCGGTCGGCCAGTGTCGCTGCGTCGAACACCGTGACGTCCGCGGCTCGTCCCCGCTGAAGGACCCCGCGGTCGCGCAGCGAGAACCGCTCGGCCGGCCGCCCCGTCACCTTGTGCACCGCCTGCTCCAGGGTCAGCGTGCCGTCGCGAACGTACTCGCCCACGATGCGCGCGAAGCTGCCGTAGCCACGGCGGTGCGGCCGGCTGCCCATGTAGATGCCGTCGGTGGAACCGATGTACAGCGGGTGCGCGAGCGAGCGCTTGATGATCGCCTCGCCCGGGATCGACTGCGGCCAGTGATAGATCGCGAGCGCGCGGCCGGCATGACTCGACAGCAGGTCGAACATCGCATCCACGTCTTGCCGGTGCGTCTCGCGGGCGACCGTGCCGAGCTGCTTGCCCTCCAGCTCGCCGCCGGACTCGACGCAGCTCAACGTGATCGCCCCACGCTCGGCGATTCGCGCCGCGGTCTCGTCGCGCAGCCGGGCGCGCTCCGCGGGGTCGCCAAGCCGGTGCATCGACGCCTCGTAGCCGCCGGCCTGCGCCCACTCGGGCAGCATCATCAGCAGGTGCGTGCAGGCTGCGGTGTACGGGTACATGTCGAAGCTGACGTCGACGCCCGAGGCCTGCGCCTCGTCCAGCAGCCGCGCCGCGGTGTCGTCGACCGCGAGGTGCGAGATGTGCACCTTCACGCCTGACTGCCTGCCGATATCGAAGGTCTCGCCGCATCCGCGCTCCAGCCGGACCCAGTAGCCGCGCTGGTGCGGCGCGTACACGCCGCCGGTCGCCGCGACGAGCTTGCAGAGCTCGACCAGCTCCGACACCGGCGAAAGCGCGCCCGGCTGGTACTCGAGGCCCGCGGCCATGCCCACGGCTCCGGCGTCCAGCCACTCGGTGAGGGCGCGCTTCATAGCCGTGAGCTGGTCGTCGGTCGGATCACCGCCGTCCCATCCCATCGCGGCGACCTTGATGGCCAGGTGCGGCGCCTGCGGCGCGAGGTTGTTGGGGATGCGGCCGCGGAACATCGACAGGTAGTCCGCAACGGTGGTCCAGTCCCAGCCGATGTCGGGGTCGCCGTAGAAGACCTGCAGGTAGTCCTTCACCTCGCGCAGCCGATGTCGTGGCAGGGGCGCCCAGCTGAACCCGTCGGGCGACATGAGCTCGGTGGTGACGCCATC
>VBFW01000007.1 GCA_005880525.1 Chloroflexota bacterium
ACGAGTTCCTTCTGGAGATCGAGGCGGTGGCGCAGCTGCCCGATGCCTGACTTCTCGCAGTCGGCACCAGGGCTCGAGCCGCCGGCCGTACTAGATCACGTCCTGCTGCCGGTGGGCAACCTGGAGGACGCCGCCCGGCACCTGCATGAGCGCTATGGACTGCAGGCCAACCCTGGCGGCCGCCACGCCGCCGGCGGCACCGCCAACTACATAGTGCCGCTCGGGTTCCAGTACCTGGAGCTCATCGCGGTTGTGGAGCCGTCAGAGATACGAGACAGCCACCTCGGCGCGCGGGTGATGCAGGCGGTGGGGGATGGGAGGACCTTCGTGGCCTGGGCCCTCCGCACGGCCGACCTCGACGCCCTGCGCGCGAAGCTGCTTGGCGAGGGTTGGGACCTGCCGCCGATCGCCGAAGGCTCGCGCCGGCGCCCCGACGGCCAGGTGCTGAGCTGGCGGACGCAGGATGTCGAGAAAGGCGCAGGCCCGACCGCGATCCCGTTCGTTATCGAGTGGAAGATCGCCGACGGGCTGCACCCCGGCGAGGCGGCAGCCACGCACGAGCACGGCCCAACCTCGATCAAGCGCGTGGTGGTCGGCGCGCGCGATCCCGAGAGCGTGCAGCGCCGGCTGGCCGTGCTGCTCGGCGAATCCGGCATGCACGAGGTGCGCGAATCGGATTCCGACGGCGTCGAGGAGCTCGTGCTGGCTCATTCGGGCGAAGAGACGGTGATCAGATGAGCGGGCGCCTCGACGGCAGGGTCGCCGCGATCAGCGGGTCGAGCCGCGGCATCGGATTGGCGGTGGCACGCGCCTTCCTGACGGAGGGCGCAAAGGTTGCGATCAACTCGCGCGACCCGGCCGTGGCCGACCGCGTGGCTGAGGAGCTAGGCGCGGGTGCCGTCGGCATCGCCTCAACATGACATCGGTGTTCCTGTGCTCGCGCGAGGCCGCGCGGCACATGCTCGAGTCAGGCGGCGGCTCGATCATCAACACGGCGTCGATCATGTCCTTCTCGTCGTTTCCGCGCCGGCTGGCCTATGGCGCGACGAAGGCGGCGGTCGTGATGATGACAAGGATGCTGGCGGCCGAGTGGGCTCCGACCATCCGCGTCAACGCGGTCGCGCCTGGCTACACGCGCACCGAGATGGTCGAAAAGCTTCAGGCGGAGGGCCGGATCGACCTCGATGCGATTGAGCACCGAACGCCGCTGCGCCGCATCGCTCGGCCCGACGAGATGGCGGGCGCTTACACGTTCCTCGCCAGCGACGAAGCGTCATACGTCACAGGCGAGACCATCGCCGTCGACGGCGGCTGGCTGGCTTATGGTGCGTTCGAAGGAGCCTAGCGCGCGTTGGTGCAACTCTTTTGTGCACAAATACAGAGAATGCGGGCCAGATAACCTGCTTTTGCGCACAACAACGCGCCTCAGGGTCGGGAGGTAAGCGTCAGTCCTTCGATCGGGATGTCGGTCTTCTTGCCGTCGATCACGTCCGCCACGAGCTTGCTCGACCCGCACGCCATCGTGAAGCCCATGTGGCCGTGGCCGCTGTTGATGAACAGGTTGTCCGGCCCGGCCTGACCGAGGATCGGCGGCCCGTCCGGCGTCATCGGCCGGTTGCACGCCCGATACGTGCCCTTGTCGTACTCCGCCGCCTCCGGCAGCAGGTCGTGGGTCAGCTTGCGGATCAGGCGCAGGTCGTGCTCGTCGTACGTGGTCTCGTAGCCGGTGAACTCGGCGCTCGAGGTGACGCGCAGCTTGTCGCCCATGCGGCACCACGCCACGAGCAGTTCCTCGTCCACGCATCCAATCCGCATCTTCATCGCACCGTCCCCGGCCTTGATAGGAAACGTCGCGCTGTACCCCTTGGCGGGCGCGATCGGCAGCTTCACGCCGACCGAGCGCGCGATCCTCGGGCTCTGCACGCCGGCGCTCAGCACGAAGGCGTCGCCACCCATCGACTCCCCATCGTCGAAGGCCACCGACTGGACCTTGCCTGCGGTTGCATTGAAACGCGTCACGCCCTTGCCGACCACGAACTTCGAGCCCATGCGCTCGCAGACCTCCTGCAGCTTGCGCGTGAACTTGACGCTGTCTCCGCTCGAGTCGGTCACGCCATAGATGGCGCCGGCCAGCTTGTCCTTGACCGGCGCGAAGTAGGGCTCGGCTTCGACGATGCCATCCGGGTCGAGCACGTCCTGCTTCTGCCCGTGGTCCTGCAGGAACTTCATCTTCTTCACGCCCGCCTCGAAGCGCTTCTGGTCGCGGTACAGGTAGAGCAGGCCTTCGTGGATGTCGTCGTAGTCGATGTGCTCGTCCGCGGAGATCTGGTCGAGCATGCGCTGGCTGTACTGCGCGAGCCGCAGCTTGACCGTCGTGTTCCTGGTAGAGCGCTCGGCGGTGCACTCGCGCAGGAACTTCAATCCCCACAGCGCCATGCCCGGCGCCTTCAAGGGATTGACGCGCAGGGCCGTGTCGTCGACCGTGAGCGAGCGCAGCAGCTCCTTCGGAGCCGTCGGGGACGCCCAGGCGAACGAGTGACCTGGCGCGATCAATCCCGCGTTGCCGGCGCTCGCGAGCGTTGCGACCTCGGACTCCTTGTCGACCACGGTCACCTGGTGACCCGATTTCGCAAGGTAGTACGCGGTGGTCACGCCGACCACGCCTGCGCCGATGATCACCACCTTCATCAGAAGCGCGCCACCGTCATGGCGTCCATCTTCTCCCAATCGACCTCGACTCCAAGCCCCGGCTTGCCGGGCACGCACACGGTGCCGTCCGGCTCGAGGTTGACGACGTCGAGCATGCCGGCGCCATATTCGCCGAGCGGCATCGGGCATTCGAAGTATCGGGAGTTCGCGACCGAGCCGATGACCTGCAGGTTGGCCGCCTGGTTGAGCGTGTAGCCGAAGCTGTGGATCTCGCAGCGCAGGCCCAGCGCCTCCGCCAGGGACGCGGCCTTCTTGGTCGCGGTGATGCCGCCGCTGATGAGCGCGTCGATGCGCAGGATGTCCCACGCGCCGGTGGTCAGATAGTTGGACGCCTCCTCGAATGTGCGCGTGTGCACCTCGCCCGACGTGACCGCGATGTCGAGCGCGTCCGCCAGCGTTTTGTACGCCGCGATGTGCGAATCCCGCAGCGGCATCTCGAACCATTCATAGCCGAGCTCGTCGAGCTTGCGTCCGACGCGGAGCGCGTCATTCAGGCTGTACGAGCCGACCGCGTCGACCATCAGCGGGATGCCAGGCCCGACCTGCTTGCGAATCGCGGTGCACAGCTCGATGTCGCGTTCGGGATCACCCCAGACGTGCAGCTTGACGGCGCGAAACCCTGATTTGAGGTAGGCCTCGATCTCGCGCTGGAAATCGCCCAGCGTGGAGTAGGTCAACGAGCTTGCGTACGCGGTGACCCGGTCGCGATGCGCGCCGAGCAGCTTGTACACGGGCAGGCCGGCGGCGCGTCCCGCGAGGTCCCACAGCGCGCAATCCAGAACCGCGATGGAGTGCGGCGGCACCATCAGGATGCTCACCTCGTTGAGGCGCTGCCAGATCCTCTCTCGATACAGCGGGTCCTCGCCGACGAGCAGGGGCTTCATCTCCGCGACCGCCGCTGCCACGCCCGTCGCGCCAAGATATGTCGACGCGCCGGCCACGCCCTCGAGACCCTCGTCCGTCTTCACACGCACGACGACGTTGGCGAGGTTCATGATCAGCCGGTCGGCGAACACCATCGTCTTGCCGGCATCGATCACCTGCACCGAGATGTCGGTGATTCTCATGAGACGTAGAAGCTCATGCTGCGCGGGCGGAGCCGGATGAGCTCGCCATCACCGGGATGGCCGCCTTTGCTCCATCGCATCAGGTATTCGCGGCCGCCTTCATCGCCCAGATAGCGGTGCGCGATCGCCGTGACGAACTCGATCCGCTCAGGTTCGGGCAGCCGTTCGACCGACGCGTCGCCCACCACCGCGGCGATGTGATACGGACGTTCGATCGTCGACACCGACAGCGACGCGTGCCCGTTGCGCGCGAGCGCGCGTCCCTTATATGTGTTCGGCTGGCTGGCGATCAGCACGTCGCCGTCGCGATACTCGAACCAGACCGGCAGCACTCGCGGGTAGCCGTCGAGCCCGATGAGGCCGAGCTGGCCGATGATCGTCCGGCTCAGCAGCTCGACGGCGCGCGGGTCTATTTCTTTCTGTCCCAATCGAACGGCCACAGGACGAAGAAGCCGACGGTGCCGGCCTTGCCGCGGTAGGTGACCGTGGCTCCGTCGGGGATCAGGATCGCCTCGCCGGCTCGCGCCTTGACGATCGTGCCTTCGCTGACGACCTCGAGCTCTCCGTTTTGCACGAACAGCACCTCGTCGTACTTGAGAGTCCAGTCGGGAAACTCGGAGTCTTCCGTGAACTTCATGTAGCCGCCTCCGAGCTTGGTCGTGCCCGCGTTGGTGATCGACCGCGCCAGCTCCATGCCGGGGACCAGCTGGCTGAACGGCAGGTCGTGGTCTGTAAGCAGTTTCACCGTCACGCCGTCACCGCATTCAACCGCTTGCCCGGCGCGTCCTCGCCCAATTTGGATGCCAGCTGCTCGAGGTTGTGCATCGAAAGCTCGTCCGCGGCCTGCCGCGGAGAGACGTGCTGCTTGTCCGCGCGCTCGAGCATGGCCTTGACCGTTTCGTGCATGACGTCGTGCACCTTCTTGAACGACTGGTCGGCGTCGGCCTCGATCACGCCGAGCAGCGTCCACCACCACCATGCGTTGGCGCCGCCGTTGGCGACGTAGTCGGGGATGACGACCACTCCGCGCTTGAAGAGGATCTCCTGCGCCTCGTCGGTGGTCGGAATGTTGGCCGCCTCGACGACCATCCGTGCCTTCACCTTGCCGGCGTTCGAGGCTGTGAGCACGTCGCCGATCGCGGCGGGCACCAGGATATCGGTGTTGATCTCGAGCCAGCTGTCGCGCGAACCCTGCCTGTCGTCGCGGCCGAGCGCCTTGCGATCTACCTCGCCGAGCGCGCTGCGCGACGCGACGAGCTTCTCGACATCGAGTCCGTTGGGGTTGGTGATCGCGCCGTTGACGTCGATCACGCCGACGACCCTGGCGCCATGGCGCGCGAGATATCGCGCGCTGGATCCGCCCATCGAGCCGAATCCCTGCAGGACCGCGCGCAAGCCCTTGAGGTCCCAGCCCTTGTGCTCCGCGGCCGCGGCGGCCGCTTCCGCGACGCCGAACCCACCGATGACGTCGGCCAGGCCGATGCCCTCGACCTTGATGGCGAGCCCTTGCGACACGCGGCGTCCGGCAGCGGCCGCATCGCCCGAACGGTCGAGCATCGCCTGCACGGTCATGCCCACGCCCTGCTCG
>VBFW01000008.1 GCA_005880525.1 Chloroflexota bacterium
TCGCGCGCAGGCTCGAGACCAGCCACCACAGATAGCGAAAGGGGTACAGCAGCATTCCCGGGCGGGAATGCTACGCGGCAGCTTGCCTAGACGACCTTCGACACCTCGAGGTGCTCGTTCACGCCGTCGCCCAGACGAGAGGCGCCGTACACGTTGCCGAGCGCCTGGTGGTACGGCACTCCGGTGAAGTGGTGATGGCTGCGCGTCGGTATGTCGGCGCCGTTGTCGGCCCACTCCTTGCGCTGCAGAGCCATGTAGCCCTCTTCCTTCTGCTGCTTCAGGTCATTCAGGAGCAGCGACATCCCGTAGCCGGCCGCATGCTGGAGCGCCAGCGTGATGAATATGAATCCGACGCCGAGCTCACCCAGGTCGTCCCAGGTGATCGGGTTCTTCTCGTTGAACCATTTGAACGACGACGAGTAGTTGAACGCGAAGCGAGCCTTCGGGAAACGCTTGCGAATCTCGGCGCAGAACTGCTCGACGGGGGCGCGCTCCGCGGTCGGAAACTCACACCACAGCAGGTCGGGAACTCCGCTGTCGAGGTAGCGAAGCCCGCGGTCGATCGCGAGCTGGATGCCGCGCTTCGACTCCGGCGCCTCGGTCGCCGAAACGCCGTCGGTGCGCGCGATGATCACGAAGTCCTTGTGACCGAGGTCGTCGGCCGTGGCCCGCATCATGCGCAGCTTGCCCACGAACTCGTCGGCGGGGATCAGCGCCTTGCCCGCTATGTGGCCGCATCGCTTCGGCATCACCTGGTCTTCGATGTGCGCCGCGGCGACCCCGGCGTTGACGTACAGATCGGTCGTGCGCTGGACGTTGAAGAGGTTGCCGTAGCCGGCGTCCATGTCGACCACGACAGGAGGAATCTCGAGGTGGACCGGGGCAGACTTCTTTTCCGGGTCGCCCATGGCCATGGTCAGCTGAAACTTGCGCAGGGCCGCGACTGTCCGCCGCGCCCCGTCCGCGATCTCGACCGACGAATAGAGGTCCATGTCCGTGGTGCCGAGGTGGCCGATGGCGAACGAGTAGCCGCTGAAGTACACGGCGTCGAAGCCGTGATACATCACGAGCTCCGCGCCCAGCGGGTCGTAGACGCCAGGCCCAAACACGTATGGCTTGGACGCGAGGAGCCTCCGCAGCCGCTTGCTGGGATCCTCGTTTCGAGACGCAGGGACTTTGTAACCCTCCGGTAGGAGGGGCGTGGCGACAAGATCCATTAAGACCTCCAGCTTCAGACTGCTAAACGCCGCAGGGGTTGAGTTCTACTCGTTGTCGTGGTCGCAGTTGCAGGGATCCGGGCACTCGCACTCGTGCTCTGACGGCTCGCCCGAGGCCTTGATCTCTGCTTGCTGCTCCTGCTTGTCCATGCGGCCGACGCTACCGGCAGGTGAGCCATCAGTCAAATCAATTGATTTGATCGTCGCTATAGGATCGGTCGATAACGGCTGCCTGGTCTAGCGGCCATCCTTGCCGCCGAGCAGGCTCATGAACGCGGCCACCACACCTTCGGGTTTGCCGGCGTCGCGCCGCCGGAACGCAGCAATGTAGTTGTACATGTGAGGCGCGCCGCGCAGGCGTACCCGGCTCATGGTCGCGGCCTCGACCTCGCGGGCCACGGAGGACTTGGGAAGGAGCGCCACGCCCAGCCCGCGCTCGACCATCTTCTTGGCGGCCTCGATGGAGTCCATCTCCATGAAGCGCCGAAGCCTGACTCCTGAGGAGACGAACGCCGACTGCGTGATCTCGTAGTAGCTCGACGTGCGGTCGAACATGATGAGCTTCTCGTTGGTGACCTCCGCGAGCGCCACTGACTTGCGCCTGACAAACGGGTGGTCCGGCGCGCAGACGAGCACGAGCTCCTCGCGGTGGAAGGGCCGCAGGTCCAGATCGGGATGGTTGATCGCGCGACCGAGGCCGAGCTGGACGTCGTCGCGCAGCACCAGCTCGACGACGTCCTCCGAATGACCGGTGCGCACCGAGACCTCAACGCGGGGGTGGCTCGCGACGAAGCGCTCGAGCAGGTCGGGCAGGATGTAGGTGCTGACGGCCAACGCGCTGCCGATCGTGAGGTGTCCGGCCGAGGCCGCCTTCACCTGCTCCAGCGCATCGCGGCCTTCGACCAGCGCGCGCATGGCGCGCTCCGCGAACGGCACCCAGGCGCGGCCGGCGTCGGTGAGACGCATGCCTCGCGGCGTGCGCAGGAAAAGCTTGATGCCCAGCTCGCGCTCGAGGCCGTGCAGCCTGGCCGTCAGCGTCGGCTGCGTGATGAACAGCGCCTCGGCCGCACGGCTCACGCTGCCGCGGCGCGCGACCTCCAGGAATCCCTCGACCTGCATCAGCTGCAGGCCGTTGAGCCGGCTGCTAGCGGTTTCGTCTATGGGCACGGCGGGTGAAAGGCGATTCTATCTATACCGGCTTGCAGAACTACCGTCCCCACCCACCTCCCCACGTTGTGGGGAGGTGTAATTTCAATTGGTATGAGCTTGATGTTCGGATTCCACATGCCCAACTTCACGTTTGCCGACGCCAGGGGCCCGGCGCTTTTCGATCGCGTGGTCGAGCAGGCCAAGGCCGCTGAGGCCGCCGGCTTCGACCTCGTGACGGTGATGGACCACTTCTATCAGATCGGCGGCATCGGCCCGGAGACCGACCCGATGCTCGAGGCGTACACAACGCTGGGGGCCATCGCGCGCGAGACGACCAGGGTCAAGCTGTCGACGCTGGTGACAGGCGTGGTCTACCGCAACCCCGCCGTCCTGGCCAAGCAGGTGACGACGCTGGACGTCGTCTCGAATGGCCGCGCGATGCTCGGCATCGGCGCCGCGTGGAACGAATCGGAGAGTCGCGGATACGGCATCGAGTTCCCGCCGATCGCAGAGCGCATGGAGCGGCTGGAAGAGGCGGTGACGATCGCGAAGCTCATGTTCACCGAGGAGCGGGCGTCCTTCCAGGGCAAGCACTACAGCGTCGAGAACGCGCTCAACTCACCGCGGCCGATCCAGCCTGGCGGCCCGAAGATCCTGATCGGCGGAGGCGGCGAGAAGAAGACGCTGCGCATCCTCGCCAAGCACGGCGACATCGGCCACTGGTTCGGCGGCGACCTGGAGGACCTGAAGCGCAAGAAGCGCGTCTTCGAGGAGCACTGCTCGGCGGTCGGCCGCGACCCCTCACAGGTGGTGCTCACCCTTGGCGCGGGCATTCTCATAGTCGAGAGCGAGCGCGAGGGCAAGGCGCTGCTCGAGCGCATCCCGGAGCAGCGGCGGGCGTCGATGCGCGCCGTCACCCCCGAGCAGGGCGCCGACTTCCTGCAGCCCTACGTCGACGCCGGGTTCGGAGGCTTCACCTTGAACAACCCGACGCTGCCGACGCCTGAGGCGATCACTCGCGCCGGCGAGCTGATCAAGCTGATGAAGCCCAAAGCCGCGCGGGTGGCCTAGAGAAAGCTAGACCGGACCCCCGGAGGCCTGGTCGGGGGAGGCTGGGTGCTCGTACATGCGCTCCCCCGCGCGCACCGCGACCTTGAGCGTGTTCTCCGGCGGCGCGAGCGGGCATGCCCAGCGCGCGCTGTATACGCATGACGGGTTGTACGCGTAGTTGAAGTCGATCGTCACCTCATTGGATCCGGGCGTGGGCACGAGCACCAGGCCGTCCGTGTCCTTGGCGGTGTCGAAGAGATAGCGGCCGCCGCCGTAGGTCTCGTGCCCGGCCGTCGCGTCCTTGAACGGCACGAACAGGCCGCCTGCGTACTGGACCAGGCCCAGCACGGTCAGCGAACACTCCTCGCCGGCGAGCTGAAACACGAGCTTGCCCACGCGGCGGTACTTGATGGCCCCGTCCTCGCCACCGGTTTCGATGACGAGCTCATCGCCGTCGCCGGGCTCCATGCGCGCGGTGACGCGGAAGGCCGGGTCCGGCTCGAAATACTCGAGGCCCGTGAAATGCGACCGCTCGTCCGCCTCGATTGGCGACTGCGGGTGTGTCTTGAAGAGATCGTCGCGCTTGCGGCGGAAGTCCGCCATCACA
>VBFW01000009.1 GCA_005880525.1 Chloroflexota bacterium
GCCCTCGACGAACACTGCGTTGTCGGCGCCTTCGACCTGCGCCAGCGGATGGTCGAGCGGCACCAGCGAGGGATGCACGCGGGCCTCGACCCGGCCGCGGTGGCGCTGCGTGTGCGCGACGAGCTTGATGGCGTAACCGAGCTCGCGCGCGTAGCGGAAGTCGACGGGCTCGATGCCGTTGATGCCCTCGCGGTAGATGTCCCCCGGCTTGACGCTGATCTCGTAGGCGATGGAGCCGAGGATCGCGAGCTTGTAGGTGGCGTCGAAGCCCTCGACGTCGTCCGTCGGGTCGGCCTCAGCGTAGCCGGCCGCCTGCGCTTCTTTGACTGCATCCTCGAGCGACAGGCCGTCGGAGCCCATGCGTCCGAGAACGTAGTTCGTGGTGCCGTTGATGACCGCCGAGAGGCGCTCGATGCGATTGGCCTGCAGGTCGGTGCGGAACGTGCTGATCAGAGGAATGCCGCCGCCGACCGCGGCTTCGAAGTACACGTCGACGTTCTTTTCCGCGGCGAGCGTCAGCAGCGGCATGCCGTGGTTGGCCATGACGACCTTGTTGGCGGTTACGACGTGCTTGCCGGCGCGGATCGCCCTTTCCAGATACGTGTGCATCGGCTCATCGCCGCCGGCGACCTCAACGATGACCTGGATGTCCTTGTCGTCGAGCAGCAGGTCCGGGTCGTTGGTGAGCAATCCCGGCTGGACCTTCACCGCCCGTGGCTTGTCGACGTCGCGGACCAGGATCTTCTGGAGGCACAGCTCGAGGCCGGCCCGGCGGGTCAGCTGGGGCTGGCCCGTGACCAGGCGCTCGGCCACCTGGGAACCGACAGTGCCGAGGCCGATCAGGCCGACGTTCAGAGAGGTCGACGCCATGGTGACGGTATTCTCCCTGCCGTGACCCGCATCCTGCGCGAGGCGGACGTCGAGCGCGCCATCGACATGGACGCCGTGATCGGAGCGGTCGCCGCGGCGATGCGGGAGCTGGGCGAAGGCAAGGCCCAGAACGAGCCCCGGCGGCGAGCGTTCGCGCCTGGGACGCTCCTGAACGTGATGTTCGCCACCTACCCGGGCGGCGGGTGCATGGGGCTGAAGGCGTACACCGTCGCCGCAGGCCAGGTGCGGTTCCTGGTCACGATGTTCGGCCTGGACGGTGCCCTACGGGCCTTGATCGAGGCGGACCTTATGGGGGCGTACAGGACAGGTGCGGCGAGCGCGGTGGCCGCCCGAGCGCTGCTGCCCGCGTCAGGCAGTTCTTTGACGGTGGCGCTGATCGGTTCCGGTAACCAGGCGCGGACCCAGGCGCTGGCGCTTTCCCGCGTGCTCTCCATCGGCGAGATGCGGGTGTTCAGCCGCGAGGAGAAGCGCCGCGAGGCATTCGCATCGGAGCAGTCTGCGGCGCTAGGTCTCCGGGTGGTGGCCGCCTCCAGCGCCGAAGCCGCGGTGCGCGAGGCCGATGTCGTGGTGACGATCACGACCAGCACCGAGCCGGTCCTGTCCGCGGATTGGGTCAAAGTTCCCTCGCTGGTCATCGGCGCCGGGTCCAACTTTCCCAACCGGACCGAGCTGCCGGCCGACCTGGTGACGCGAGCGCAGACGGTGGTGGTGGATCAGCTGGCGGTCGCGAGACTGGAGAGCGGCGACCTGATCCAGGCCGTCGGATCCGGGGCTCTGGCGTGGGAGCGGGTGACGGAGCTCGGCACGGTGATGGCAGGCGGCTGGAAGGCGCCCGCCGAGCCGGGGATCACCCTTTTCGAGTCCCACGGTCTGGCGCTGTGGGACCTGGCGGCGGCGTCGGTGGTGCTGCCGAAGGCGATCGAGCAGGGTCTGGGCGAAGAGGTAGAGCTCTTCTAGCCTCGGGCTAGTGGATGTTCGCCGGGATCGATTGGGGCGCTAAGGCGCCGATCTGGTAGTACGAGCCGACCAGGAAGGCCGCCAGCAGGATCACGACCAGGGCGGCGCTGGCCGCCGTGTAGAGGACCCACGGCGACGGGCCCGCGCCGATGCGCAGAAGCAGGTCGGAGAAGTCAGGTCCGCGGCGGGGCTGCCAGGCCTGCACGCCTCCCCGGACCATCCGGCGGACGTCGTCGTCTGAGGGTGAGCTCAACTCTCCCTCTCTGGGGTCATTGTCCACGTAGGGCACCTTCATTACTCGAACGCTTCTCGTCCCAGACTTGATCGCTGACGGTCGCTTTGCGCATGATCGCCACCGCCTTGGCGATCCGGGAGGCGACCGTTCCGGCCGGCACCCCAAGAACGCTCGCGATCTCCTCCCGGGTCAGCCCCTCGTAGTAGTGCAGGACGATCGCCGCCCGGAGCTTCGGGCTCAACTCGGCCAGCGCCTTGGTCACCACGTCGCGCGCCTCGGCCTGGTCGTACTCGCGGCGGGCGGGCGGCATGTAGAGGCGGGCTGGGAGAAAGCGCGCGAGCTTCTGGCGGCGCAGGTGCGAGATGGCGAGGTTGACGCCGATGCGGCGCAGCCACGCGCCCGGCGGCGCGGTCGGCTTGTAGCGGTGGCGAGCGCGGAACGCCCGAACGAACGTTTCCTGGGTCAGGTCCTCAGCCGCCGCGACATCGAGGACGACGGCGCGGATCGCGCGGTAGACCGGGGCGTACTCGCGGTCGTAGAGCTCGCGAAACTGCGTGGCGGGATCGAGCTCGGGGCCCTCGGTCACGGCCTAAGTGTGGGCCAACAGCAACAGCGATTAGTGCGGTTCCGCGGGCCGAGACATCGCGATCTGGCCTGACGGGCCCATAAGCCGTTTTGCGCACAATTACAGTTTTCCAGACTCGGATAACCCGTTTTTGTGCACAAAAACAGGATCGCGTGGTGGGCGACCCGGGACTCGAACCCGGATGGGTTGCCCCACACGCCCCTCAAACGTGCGCGTCTACCAGTTCCGCCAGCCGCCCTTGCTGCGCCGGTGAATTCTACCCGGGCACTCCTTTCGTCCGCCATCGCGAACACCGCGCTTATCAGGGATGAATTCGTGAGACGCGCTGCTTAACTTGGCTCGGCAATGAGCGCCTGGTCGACCTGGGACACCCGGACGAGAAAGTTCGCAGCGGCGGCGGCGGTGGTGCTCGTGGCCTCGATCGCCTACGCCTTCATCCTCAAGACGGGCCTCTTCGGCGACCGGACGGTCACGATCATCGACGACCTCGGCGAGGCAGCGGCGGCGGCGATCGCCTCGGGAGTGTGCGCCTGGGCCGCGACTCGAGCCCGCGGAAAGGAGCGGCTCGGCTGGACGTTGATGAGCATCTCCACGGGCCTGTGGGCCGCGGGCGAGCTCGTGTGGTCGTACTACGAGGTCTGGCAGCAGGTCACGGTGCCTTATCCGTCGCTCGCGGATGCCGGCTTTCTCGGAGCGGTGCCGTTTGCGATCGGCGGAATCCGCGCCTTCTGGAGCGACGCCGCGCGAGGCACGTCCGCGAGCTGGCGGGTGTGGTTCGACGGACTCATCGTGGCCATTGCCCTGACCTGCACGGCCTGGGCGTTCGGCCTGCGCGAGGTGTATGAGTCGGACTCGAGCACCAGGCTCCTGGACCTGGCCTACCCCGTCACGGACATCGTGGTCGGCACGGTCCTGATCCTCGCGATCCGGCGCGCCACGCACCAGCAGGCGGGCAAGATGGC
>VBFW01000194.1 GCA_005880525.1 Chloroflexota bacterium
CAGGGCGCAGCGTGATCAGGTCGGTGCGGCGCAAGCGGCCGAGGCCGGCGTTCTGAAGCGCCCGCTTGCTGTACGTGACGATCCCAGCCACCGGCCATCCTGTTAACGAGGTCAGGTAGACCGCGGTCTCCAGGTCGCGCTTGTGCAGAACGTCCGGCGCGACAAGGATGAGCGCGGTCTCGGGCACGACGCCGTTCTTCGAGAAATCGGAGACGTTGAACGTGGTCACGGTGATCGGCGGCTGAGTAGATTTGCGGCGCGCTCGGACAATGGCCTGACCGTTGCCGTTCAGGGGAACTGGCGCGCTTGACGACACTTCCGGCGTGCCGAGCCTCTCGGCCAGCATGCTGACCAGGCCCGTCGCCTCGCGAGATCCATCCACAGCCACCAGCTGGAAGTTCTTTACGCCGGCTCTGTTGCCGGCGATGCGAACGCGCGCGCCCAGGGTCGCATCAACCTCTTCGTCGAGGGGATCGAAGTCGCCCAGCACGGGTGCTTCGAAAGCCTGCTCGATCTGGTGCGCGCCCTTGATCCGGGGCCGAAGCGCTGCCAGCAAGGACGCCAGCATCAACCCGACCACGAGCCCACCAAGGATGCCAAGCGCAACGTCGATGGGGGCGCGCGACGGGTCGGGCTGTGCGGCCGCAACCGCGGGCTCGATGATGCCGGCCTGGGGCCGCATGGCAAGTGACTCGGTGATCGAGTTCACCTCGGACTGCAGGGTCAGGCGCTCCTGGGCCAGGCTCGCTCGCTCCGAGTAAAGGCCGCTGAGAGTGGCTGCCGAGACACTGGGGTCACTCGAGGGTCTGAAGCCCGCGATCGCGGCGTCCACCTTGGCGATCGCGTCGTTGGTCGACTTGATTTCGTCACTGAGGGTTGCCAGGAGCGCGTTGGAGCGATCCCTGGCGACGATCGAACGCGTGTCGATGATGTCCTTGGCCAGCGCGTTGGCGATGACTGCCGCGGCCTCGCGGTCGGGGTCCTTCACCTGGAGGTCGAGGACGCCAGAGGTCCCGAGTGGCTGCAGCTCGATGTTCTGCGTGGCGTAGCGCACGATGTCGCGCCTCACACCTGCGAGCGCAAGGGCGGCCGAGATGTGTGAGGGGCTGGTCGCGATCGATTTGGCCGCGTCGGCGATAGACGTGGATTCCGCTGCAGCCTGCGGATCCGGCGCGTCCAGCACGAAGCGAACATCCGACGTGTAAACGGGCGAGTCGTTGACGTGCAGGGCGCCGCCTGCAATCGCGCCAAGCAAGCTGAGGCCGATGATCAGTGGCCAGTAGGCGAGCGCAACCCTGTGGACGACCTCGCTCACATCCATTCCGAGCGACAAAACGCGAGCGTTCAGCTTTCGACCTCCGGTTGCAGTGACATGGGGAAGGACCTGATTGCGAGCCTAGTGGCACCTCGCTCCGATTCCCATAGGAAGATTGAGTCCGTTTTGGGACAGGGCCCTAGGCATGGGTGGCCTGTATGAGTCATTTGTCACGGCCCCTGTCCTGAGGAGAGTCGCGACTTGCGCCCGGTCTGCCGCGGTGCGGACGAGGGCGCGCGCGAACCGCGACCACGCCGAGGACACCCAGCAATGCCGCGAGGGCCAGCACGATGGCAAGCACCGCCGAGTCCGGCGTCGTGCGGTTCGCGGCCGTGTGCTCGCCGGCGGCCGCGTTGCCGCCGAACACGCGCCCGTTCTGGGCCTTGAGCACGCCGATGTTGTCCGCCCTGCCGTCCAGGGCCGCGCCGGTGCAAGCCGCGTTCGCCGGCTGATAGTTCCAGGAGAAGACGAAGTAACCGGCCATGTTCGAGGTGGCCCACCGATCGAACTGGGCCGCCATCTCTGCCGGTGTCGGCAGGCGGTAGTAGCAGTCCTGGAAGTCCTGGACTATGGCCCAGTAGCGCCGGATGCCCGCCGCCTTGATGGCTGCGATGGCGGCGTCGATGGCGTTGAAGTTGCACATCGACGACGACCGAACGCACGGATAGACGTCGAAACCGATGATGTCGACAGCGCCGCCCCACGGCGCGTAGTCGTGCGACACCCCGTTCTCGGAAGCCTGGATCACCGTGAAGGTCTGGCTCCCAGGATCCAGTGCATGGAGCAGTGCTGTGCGCTGCTTGAACAGCGCCGGGGCCTGCGGGCATTCCGTCACGTGCGGCTCATCGCCAAGGTAGTAGGCGGCGATCACCTGATTACCCGCGATGACCTTCAACAACCCCGTGACGGTGTTGTCGTCCTTCTCAAAGGCGCACCTGGGTGCGTTGATGAAGTTGCCGAGCCACACAACTGCCTTCATGCCTTCGGCGGCGACGTTGCCGAGTAGCTCCGGGTAGGGACCGGTCATCACGGTGTTGAAGCCGGTGGCCGCCATCTCGCGGTAACCCGAGACGCTGGCGTCTTTGCCGTAGACGCCGCGCGTGAAGAGTGCCGGTGATGTGGAAGCCGTCAGCGACGTGTGCGCCGGCCCATATTGCGTGGGGTGCGCAGCCGCTGAGAGAGGCAGTGCAAGGCACGCGCCGATGGCGATGCAGGCACCCAACCCACATCGACGCATGAGGTATCGATCCACAACACCTCGATCGTATGAACGCGGCGGAAATGCCCGCAAGAGACGACCGTCCTGACAGCGGCCGGGACAAACGAGCACCCGATGTCAGGGCTCGCACCTCGGCCGGCCGGCGGGACTGCAGCCTAAGACCAGCCGGGACATTCGCGGCTCACGGCCGCCGCCGCCGATTTCCGAGCACCCCCGCCGCCAGTTGAATTGGAACGGTGACACTGGACGAGGCGCTCGAGCGTTTGATTGCGGTCGGCGGATCAGATCTGCTGTTCAGCTGCGGCAGCAAGCCGCGTGTTCGCAGAGACGGCAAGCTGGAGCCTCTCGAACCCCACGCGGCGGTGCTGACGCCGGACGACACCAAGAAGCTGATCCGAGAGCTGCTCGGACCCACGCAGTGGGAGGAGCTCACAGCGCGTCGGAACGTCGACTTCTCGTTCACATGGCGGGACCGCGCTCGGATCCGGGGCAACGCCTACTACCAGCGGAGCTCGCTCGCCGCCTCCTTCAGACTCCTCCCGCTCGCGATTCCGGGCTTCGACATGCTCGGCATTCCCGAATCGGTCCACCGACTCCTGGACCGGCAGCACGGCCTGATCCTCGTCTCAGGCCCGACCGGATCAGGCAAGTCGACGACGCAGGCCGCCATCATCGATCACCTCAACGCGACGCGGCCCTTCCACATCATCACGATCGAGGACCCCATCGAGTACGTTCACCGGCACAAGCTGTCGATCGTCGATCAACGGCAGGTTGGACAGGACACTCCCACATTCGCCGATGGCCTCCGGGCCGCGTTCCGGGAAGACCCCGATGTCCTCCTGATTGGCGAGATGCGCGACCTCGAGACGATCACCGCGGCCGTCACCATCGCGGAGTCAGGGCACCTCGTGCTCGCGACGCTGCACACCAACGACGCGCCCCAGGCTCTGGATCGAATCATCGACAGCTACCTGGGCGCCCAGCAGCAGCAGGTGCGAATCCAGCTTGCCGGCTGCCTGGCCGGCGTGATCTACCAGCAGCTGGTGCCCGCCATCGGGGGCGGGAGGGTGGCCGCCTTCGAGGTTCTTATCGCCAACACCGCGGTCAGGGCAATGATCAAGGAAGCCCGGACCGATCAGATCAGATCCGTCCTTCAAACCAGCCTGCGCGAGGGGTCGCAGACCCTGGAAAGGTCACTGAACCAGCTCATGCGCGCCGGGCTCATCAGTGAGCAGTCAGCGCGCACACACTCGATCAGCCCAAGCGAGATCCGCCGCGCCTGATCGGGGCGCGTGCCACGCTCGTCCCGACCCAGATGGCGCCGATAAGGGCCACCGCCCCAAAGCCCGCGGCCGCCCCGCGCGCCAGGCCCAGCAGGCTGATCGCCATCAGCATGGCTAGCGCGCACAGGCCCTCGATCAAGGGCGACGACGCACCGATCTGCACACCGCACGTAGCGCACCGCCCGCGCCTGATCAGATAGCCGGCCACAGGGATGAGATCGACGATGTTCAAAACGCGGCCGCACGAGCGGCAGCGAGATCGGGGACGAACCACCGACTCGCCGCGGGGCACACGGTCGGCGGCGAGGTTTATGAAGCTGCCCACCAGCGCCGCCACGAGGACGGCATACGCCCCGACGAGCACCCCGACCATCAGACCGAGAGGGCTCTGCATGTGAACCTCAACCTACATACATAAAGGAGAAGGCGCCGCCTCACGGCGGCGCCTCCCTCCCTTGCACCCGGACCCGCTAGCCGCCTGACACGACGCAGCCCGAAGGCACGGCTGGACCCCCTGCAGCCGAATGGACGGCGGTGATCCTGCCGGTGGCGTCCCACTGGTACGCCCACTGCGTGGGCGAGTTGCGAAGGTATGTCGGACTGGTGGCGCTCGGCGCCGAGTTGTACAGCATCCGAGGATCGTGACGACGACCAGCAGCTCGATAAGAGTGAATCCCGCCTGGCCTTTCCTGCTCCGCAGGCTTCGGCCGAAATGACGAATCATGCTTTCCATAAACGCTCCCTACTCCTAACGTTGCGCAGACAACGCGTCAGGCGTTGACCTCCGCTAACTCGTGCCGCCAATGTATGGATCGCGACCCGACATCTGAATGGATGGACTGGCCCATGCCATGGGCACTTGTCCGGGCATCGCGTAGGCGGAATCGGCCGGCTAGTGCATGAGGTGGGTCGCGGGGAGCAGTAGGGCACAAACGATGCCGCCCCCTATGAAGGGCAGCGAGCAGCCCCGTCGCGCTCTGACGAATACGCTCTCGCCTTCGTCCTCGGCCAGAAGGTTTATCTCGATGGCGGGCCGGCGCCGGTCGTCTTTTGGCCCTCGCTTGCGCTTGCTCATCCGCTTCTCCGCAGAATCAGGCCCAGACACGCGAGGTAGGGCACGTATCTCACCGCCGGGTCCACGCGCGGCGGCGGGTCCACGGCCAGCACGCCGCGCCCGGTCAGCTCCTCCAACCTGGTGGCCACCCCAGACACCAGTGGCGGATCGGCACGCACCACGATTGGTGAGCTCGGCCCGAATCCGGTGCCACCGGAGCGCCGGCTGAGCCCCAGCACGGGCCTGAGCGCGTCGAATATTGATCGGGCCAGGTCCCTATCTGTTTCGGCGTTGAAGGCGTGCCATACCCGGGGCACGTGCTTGTCGATCAGAACGACCTCGGCGGGGGCGCTCATCAGGTCGACGAAGATGCAGGAATCCCTCGTAAGCGCCCGCGCCACGCACAGCGACTTGAGGTCGACGGCCGCGGGCTCGAGGCCCGCCAGCCTGATCGATTCTGCGATCGCCACCACCTGCGCGCGATCCCAGACCGCCGCAAATACTGCACGCTCTTCTGGCGCCGCGCCAGGCACCTCGAGGTGGCGACGGGCCATCTTGCTGGTCCCGAGGTCGAGCTGGTTCCTCACGGCTGCGTCGATGTCAGCATCAGTGGCGCTCCGGGGAAAGCTCATCACGCGAAAGCTGGCGACCGAATCGCCCGCGGCGACCACAGCCCTTGAAGTCATGATCTCGGAGCGAGCAACCAGCTGACGCAAGGCCTGCCCCAGCGCAGCCGGGTCCGGCACGCGGCTCCCCTGCATCGAACCCGGCGGGGCACCCGCCTCGCCGCATCGCATTGGACCACCCGGCAGCCCCTCGACGACGCGGAGCGTCTCGGAGGACATGTCGACCGCGAGTCGGGAGGCAGGCACCTTCTAAGGAG
>VBFW01000195.1 GCA_005880525.1 Chloroflexota bacterium
GATGATGACCGCGGTGATGGAGCAGAGACCCCCGGCGATGCTGAGCGCAGCAGCCGGCGACGCATCTTCGTTCTCGCTGCTGATCGAACCGCTGCTCGACCCGGCTTTCCGCCTGGCCGCGGTCATGCTCGCCGACCGGGCCGCTGCCGAGGATGCGGTGCAGGAGGCTTCGATCAAGGCGTGGCGCAAGCTGCGCCAGCTTCGAGGGGACCAGCGCTCGCTGAGGTCGTGGTTCCTGTCCATAGTCGCCAATGAGTGCCGCATGGCTCGGCGGCAGCGGTGGTGGTCGGTCGTCAGGCTCGCCGAGCCACCGCGCGCCGAGGACACCACCGATCACTACGGTGGCGCCGGCGGCGACGTGCGGCGAGCGCTGCTAAAGCTCAAGCCAGAGGACCGGCTCCCGCTTGTGCTGCATTTCTATCTCGACCTTCCGCTGGACGAGGTCGCTCGCACGCTCGGGATCTCCGAGTCGGCGGCGAAGTCGCGCGTCTACCGCGCGGCCCAGCGACTTCGCCCTGAGCTCTCGATGGAGGAGGTTTTCTGAAATGGGTCGCGATGATTTCCGCCGCGAGCTTCGCGATGGCTTCGAGTCCATCGCCGGTCCGCCCGACTCCAGCCTGACGGCGCGCGTGCACTCGGCGCTGGTCGAGGCACCGGAGCGCAGGGGTCCTGTATGGATCGCAGGCCTGGCCGCCACGCTGATCGCGGCGCTGGCAGTGGGCGCGCTGTTCATCGCCGGTCCGCTGCGCCAGCAGAACCAGCAGCCGGTGCCGGGGGGCATCGCGACGCCCAGCCCGCTGCCGACCAGCGACGTGTCGAACCTGCCGGCGATCACCTGCAACAACGCCACTTCGGTCGCCACCGAGGGCCATGTTGGGCAGCCGATCGCCTATGTCGACGCCGTGCGCGTTGGCACTCACACCGGTTACGACCGCATCACGATCGAGTTCCAGAACGGGCTGCCGGGTGACATCCATATCGCCACGCAGAACAATGCGACGTTCACGCAGGGCGCGAGCGGGCGGCAGGTCGTGCTGCAGGGCTCGGCCGGCTTGCTGGTCTCCATGCACGGCGCCGACGAGTACACGCACTACACCGGTCCGGTCGACTTCAAGACCAACTACCCCGTGCTGCTCGAGTCGCAGCAGGTGGAGGACTTCGAGGGCTACGTGCAGTGGGGCCTCGGTCTGTCGCGCAGCGCCTGTTACCGGGCGTTCGTGCTGCAGAGCCCGGATCGCCTGGTGATCGACTTCTCGACCGCCTAGGCGTAACCCCCTTCGAGTGCCGGCACTGGCACACCCTTAGGCCGCAAACGATGTGCGAGCGCCGGCACTCGACTGTGGGTTCGCGAGCTAGGTACCCTTGCGACGGAGCGGTCGCCTAGCTCGGTCGAGGGCGCGGCACTGGAAATGCCGTAGGCCCGCAAGGGCCTCGAGGGTTCAAATCCCTCCCGCTCCGCTCTGCGGTCCCTGAGGGCGGGGGCGGATCCCCGCCCTCAGGTCGAACGCCGGCAGTCTTAGCTGATCCCGACGCTGGCGGTGTAGATGTCGAGCTGGTGCAGCGCCCCGTCGGGGTTGGTGCCGGTGCTGTTGGAGTTGTCCGACCACGCCGGATGCGCCAGCCCTCCGTAGAAGGAGAGGCCGGAATAGTCGCCGAAGTCGATCCCGTTGCCGGAGTCGGCCGCGTTGGATGTGCCGGCTGAGATCTTGATGTTGGTCCCAAATGACGCGCCGCCATCGGTGCTGAAAGCGCCCCAGAACTGCGCGTCGTCGTTGGCGATCCCGTCAGTGTCGCCGGAGCCGCCCAGGCCGAGGTCACGACGGGAGTCGTACCAGACGGCGGCCAGGTTGCCGGTCGTCGGGTCGAGCGAGAGCTTGGGCAGGAATTGGCTGTTCGTTGTCGAATCGTCGTTCACGCGCACCGCGTCGCTCCAGGTCGCCCCGCCGTCATCCGAGTGCCGCAAAAAGATGTCGGTGTCGCTCTTCTCGTTACGGACTTCCTTGGTGTAGATGAGGTAGACGCGCCCGTTGTGTGCGCCGCCCGTGCGGTCCCACGCCAGTCCGGGCTCGGCGTCCACGGAACGACCCGGCTGTGGGGGGATGAAGTCGAAGCCGCCGACGTGCGTGTCGGTGACGAAGATTCGGCCGCCGAAGTTGGCGGGGCCGAGCCCGTCCGGGTCGACGTTCACGAACAGCTTGCCGCCGCCCTGTCCGCTTTCGGTGAGGGTGCAGACCTGCATGATCTGGCCCGCGGGCCCGATCGAGATGTCGCCATACGTGCAGTTGTTGGTGTTCGGGACGACCTCACCGCCGAAGAACGATCCGACCTGACCGGCGCCGGTCACGGGTGCGCCGGTCGCAAACAGCGGGCCGCCGGCATTGAAAATCACCCAGACCTCCCCATGGCCCGCGATCACTGTCGGCTGGTCCACGAAGCGGAAGAGGCCGCGATTGTCGCCGCTGGTCTTGGTCGGCGTGCCCTGGGGCGGGGCGACGATGTTGCCGACCTGGGTGAAGGTGAGACCGCCGTCGGTGCTGAGCACGATCGGGACTGTGTTCTCGACCTGGAACAGGTAGGTCATGAACAGGTTGCCGTACTGATCGAAGGACAGGCTCGGGTCGCAGCAGGCGTCGCCGAGGTTGTCGTTGTTGGCGCCGATCAGTTTGGTGGCCCAGGTCTTGCCACCGTCGAAGCTGATGCCTTCGAACATGCCGGCGCTCAGCCCCGCCTCCCGATGGCCGACGTTGGTGACGATGACGATGTTGTTCGGGTTAGTGGGGTTGACGGCGATGGCCTCCTCGGACTCGTTGAGGTGCCGCTGACTCACGTCCACATTGGCGGGCGTGGAGCTGGTCTTGGCCGTGACCGCAGGCGCGGCGGCGACCAGGGCGGCGATCATGAAGAGGCCTGCTGCGGGCAGCCTGCGCATGGCGTCCTCCTTACTACCGGCTGGGGCGGATGACTCGAGTCTATTGCGCTACTCTCGTGCCCGCAAACAGCCGTCTGGTCGCCAGCTCCTACGTAAGCCTGACCTCAGGTACTGGGTTGCTACGCCGGGGATACCTTCCGGCCTGGACTCGCGTTGCAAACTACAGCGGCATGACACGCCTCGCTCTGCTCGCCTTCGCGCTGCTCCTCGCCACCGCCTGCGGCGCGGGCCAGCCCGTCGAACCGGTCGTCGGCACGATCACCTAACGAGGTCAGCGGCGGCTTCTCGGGAATGGACCGCGTGCTCACTGTCGACCACGACGGCAATGCACACGTGAAATATGTGACCGGCCCGAGTCCGCATGGGGATGTCCCGCACGTCGACGCCACCACGCTGGCCAGGCTGCACTTGCTGGTCTCGGACGCGAAGTTCGCCGCGCTCGAGGCGGCGTACCTGCCTCCGCCCGGCGGGGCCGACGTCCAGGACTATGTCATCACCGTCGAGCTCGACGGCCGGCGGCTGCAGACGATGACCCGCGACGGCGCCGAGCGGCCCGCGATCCTGCGCGAGGTGATGGGAATCTTGAAAGAGATCCTCACCTCGCTCGCGTCGACCTAGATAAACGCGATCGCTTCGTACACCGGCCCGCGCGTCACCCAGTCGCCAGAGAACGTCACGTGGTGCGCGTTCTGCTCCCACGGATCGTTGGTCCAGTAATCGTTCGGTCCGGCGAGACCGGTGAGGGTCACGAAGTGCGTGCCGCCGGTTGGGAGGTTCATGCCCACGATCACCGGATGGCCGGCGCGCAGCTGCGCGCTGATCCATGACCAGGTCGGATGCCAGTTCATGACGGTCGTATGCCCGGGGATGTTCAAGGCTGAGTTGTAGATGTTGCCCCCAACACCGAACCACGATGGGTGGGCCGCGATGGTGGCCGGCGTCACGTTGTGAAAGCCAAAATGCGTGTAGACCATCGCGAGGTCTGAGAGCAGAC
>VBFW01000196.1 GCA_005880525.1 Chloroflexota bacterium
GCCCACGCCGGGAGGTCCGACGAGCGTGATGATCGCGCCGGAGCCGCGGCCGCCCAGCACCTCGAGCCCGCGCTCCTTGCGAAGCTTGCGCACGGCGAGGAACTCGATGATGCGGTCCTTCACGTCGGACAGGCCGGTGTGGTCCTCGTCGAGGATCCGGCGCGCCTCGGTCAGGTCGAAGTTGTCGTCCGACCGCACGTTCCAGGGGATGTCCAGCATCCAGTCCAGGTAGGTGCGGATCCAGCCGTACTCGGGGTTCTGCTCGCTCGTCCGCTCCAGGCGGTCGAGTTCGCGCTCCACCTCGGTGCGCACGCCGTCCGGCATGCTGGCCTTGACGACGCGCTCGCGGTAGGTCGAGACGACGTCCGTGGAGCCCTCGTTGAGCTGCTTCTTGATGGCTTCGAGCTGCTGGCGCAGCAGGAACTCGCGCTGCGTCTTCTCCATGCCCTCGGCGACGTCGCTGCGGATCTTCTCCTTCAGCGAAGCGTCGGCCAGGACCTGCTTGGTCCAGCCGATGAGCAGAGCGAGCCGCTCCTCCAGGTCGACTGTCTCGAGGACCTGCATCTTCTGCTCAGTGGTCAGGTCCGGTGAGTAGCCGGCGAGGTCGGCCAGGTGGCCCGGCGTTCGCGCCGCGCGCAGGAACTGCACGACCTGCGGGACGCCGCGCGACTCGACCAGGTTCTCGAGCATGGCTCGGTACTCGCGCGCCAGCTCCTGCGCCCGCTCGGTCGGGGGCTCGGGCTCGTTTATGGGGTCGGCCTTGACCCACAGGGCGCCGCCGATGTCGGCCTGGCCGCTGCCCAGCCGGGCACGGTACTCGCCGCGGATCGTGAACGCCTCGGCGCCGGTCGGGAGCTCGGCGGAGTCGCCCAGCCGGGAGACGGTGCCGATGCTGCCGAACTTGCCTTCGACTCGCGGGACCAGCAGGATCAGCCGGCCGCCCTGGCGGGCGGCCTCGATCGCGGCCCGCTGGCTGTCGCCGTCGACGGCCAGGGTGACGGTCATATGTGGGAGGACGACCACGTCGTCCATGGGGAGGACTGGGAGTAGCTCGGATCGTGGGGTGTTTGCCATGTGTTCAGAGGAACTTTTACCCGCGGCGGGCAATTCCTAACCGAAGCAGAAACAGCCCCCGGCTAGCGGCGCCCTCCGGGAAAGTTGACCTTGCCGCGGCGCGACAGGGCGTCGATCGACACCGCGGCCAGGAGCACCAGGCCGGTGACGATGAAGATCCTCTGCACGTCAAGGCTCTGCAGGTACATGCCGTTGTAGATGCCGCCGATCACCAGGCCGCCCAGCACCCCGTGCATGGCCTTGCCCCGGCCGCCGAAGAGGCTAGTCCCCCCGATAACCGCCGCGGCCACGGCGAACAGGACGAGCTGGCCACCCTGGACGTTGTTCGACATGCCGCCGATGTAAGACGCGTAGAGGATGACGCCGATACCCGCCGTCATCGAGCAGAGGGCAAAGGCGATGGTGACGATGAGGGAGACGTTGATGCCGGCGCGGCGTGCCGCCTCCGGGTTGCCGCCGATGGCGTAGACGTAGCGGCCGTATTTCGTCCTCTCCAGGAGGATGGTCCATGCCGCGAGGACGGCCAGCACGATCGGCACGACCCAGGGCACGCCGGCCAGGACGCCGATGTTTGCCCGGTTGATGTTGCAGATGGCCACCACGACGATGCCCGCGGCGGCGATGAGCCCGATCTTGAGCAGGGTCAGGCTGGGTGGCGGTGCGACCAGGCCGGCGCGTCGCCGGCGCGCGTCGCCAAACCACATCAGCCCGCCGATGCCGACCACCACGACCCCCATTCCGATCCAGCTGATGGTCGGGTCGATCGTCCCCGCCATCAGGTTGTAGAGCACCTGCACGTTGGTGTCAGCCGACGCGAGGTTCGGATAGCCGGAGAACGGGCCAAGAAGCAGAAGGATGAGCATCACGCCGTTGAAGATCAGGTAGCCGGCCAGCGTGACGATGAAGGACGGGATGCCGAGCCTGGTGATGATCGTTCCCTGGATGGCACCGGCGAGCGCGCACGCAGCCAGCGCCGCCACGATCGCTGCCCACCACGGCCAGTTAGTGGTCACGGGCTGCACGAGCTGCACCGCGATGACCGCGCCGCACGCGCCCAGATAACCGATCGAAAGGTCGATCTCGCCGAGGATGAGAGCGAACGTCTCGGCCATCGCGAGGACCATGAAAACGGCGCTCTGCTCGAAGAGGTTGACGAGGTTGTCGGCGTGAAGAAAGACGTGGTTGGGGCTGATGATCTCGAACACGACCATGATCGCGACCAGTCCGACCACCACTGGCAGCACGCCGATGTCGCCTCCGCGCATGCGCCCTATCCAGGCGCGCGCGTACTCGCCGAGTGTCTGCGCTATGAGCGCCGGCGGGACCTCCGCCTCCGCTGCCTGAACCGCCGCGGTAGGGTCGGGCGGGATCTCGACCGGCTGCGCCATCAGTTGCCGGCTGCCTTCATGCCCTTGCCGCCCGTCGTCATGTACTCGACGACGCGCTGGCGATCGAAGTTCGAGATGTCGTCCTGGATGACCATGCGGCCCAGGTAAAGGATCGCGACGCGGTCGGCGACCTCGAACACGTCATTCAGGTTGTGGGAGATGACCATCACTGCGAGACCCCGGTCGCGCAGCCGCTTGAGAAGGCCGAGCACCATCCCGGTCTGGACGACGCCGAGCGCGGCGGTGGGCTCGTCCATGATCACCAGCTTGGAGTTCCACATCACCGCTTTGGAGATGGCCACCGACTGGCGCTGGCCGCCCGAAAGTGAGGCCACCGGCTGCCTTATAGACCGAACAGTGGTGACCTTGAGGCTCGCGAGGGTCTGCGCCGCGGCGCGCTCCATGTCGTCCTCGTCGAGCAGGTAGCGGCTGAGTCGCTCGCGTCCTAGGAACATGTTCTGGACGATGTCGAGGTTGTCGCACAGGGCAAGGTCCTGATAGACGGTCTCGATGCCGAGACGCGAAGCGTCGCGGGTGTTGTGGATGTGGACCGGCTGGCCTTCCCAGAAGACCTCGCCGTGGTCGGGCTGGTAGACACCCGAGATGCACTTGGTGAAGACGGATTTGCCGGCGCCGTTGTCGCCGCACAGGGCCGTGATCTTGCCGGCGGGGAGGTCGAGGTCGACGCCGTACAGCGCCTGCACGGCTCCGAAGTGCTTGTCGACGCCGCGGACCTTGAGGAGAGGCTCGGCCACCTGCGCCATCTTCGTCATTCTGCTCCCCAGAAAGAAGATGCCGCCGCGCACGTCGCGCGGCGGCATCAGGAGATTTCGACTAGGTGATTCCGTTGTCCGTGCAGACCTTCTGCGTGACGGCCTGGCAGAGAGCGCTCTTGTCGACGAAATTGTCCTTGATGACCGTCGAGGCGACCTTCGACTTGTCGACCCACAGCGGAGTCAAGAGGACGGCGGGCTGGGTGTTGCCGGGCTTGCCCGAGGCCGGCGCGGTCGTTCCGTTGACGAGCGCGGACGGCGGCTCGAGGCCGGCGCGAAGGATGGTGGCCAGCGCGACTGCCGCCTGAGCCTCCAGGTAGACAGCCTTGTAGACGGAGCCGCACTGGTAGCCCTGGAGGACGTTCTCGATGCCCTGCAGGGTGGCGTCCTGGCCCACGGTCGGGATCTTGTTGGGGCCGACGCCCTTCTGCTTCAGGACCGTGACCACAGCATTGGCGAGACCGTCGTTCGCCTCGATCGTGGCGTTGATCTTGTTGTTGGCCGTGTACTTCTGCTGGAAGATGGTCTGGCCCTTGGTGTTGTCCCAGCCGGGGGCAACCTCGTCACCGACCAGGGTGAGCCCGTTGGCGCTCTTGCCGACGGTCTCCTGAGGCACCGCCTCGCCCCAGACCACCTGGTTGTAGCCCTTGGCGAAGTCGATTGCGTTCGGGTCGGTGTCCTCACCGCCGTTGAGCGTGAAGACCTGCGGGCTGGAGACGTTCCAGGCCTTTACGCAGTCCAGAAAGCCCTGGCCGATCAGCTTGCCGACGTTCACGTTGTTGAAGCTCACGTAGTAGGTCTTGTTACCCGTGAAGGTGGCGCGGTCGTAGCTGATGACCTTCACGCCCTTGGCCGCGGCGGCCTGCTGGATCTGGGTTCCGACTGTGCTGTCCAGCGGGTCCATGATCAGGACCTTTGCGCCCTGGGTGATGTCCGCCTGCGCCTGCGCGAGCTCGGTCGCGTCGTTGCCCTGGGCGTTGTCGATCTTGAACTCCGAGTCGCTGAACCCGGAGCCCTGACGGAACCGTCGCCGCCGGGCCCGACGTGCTGCTGCTTCCGCATGCGGCCGTGATCACGGCAATTGCGCCTACACATGCGGAAAACGAAAGGCGCCTGAACTTTCGCAAGTGCATATGGACCTCCTGATCCACGCGGCGCGTTCCTGCTGCCTTCTTCCCGGGCGGGCCGGGGCGAGAGTGCGCCGGCAACAGGTCTACTCAGGTCCGCGGCGACCACCGGCCCCATCCGGTTCGCCGGGGACAGGATTACGCAGGGTGCCAAGTTTGTCAAGAGACCGATACGGTCGAACGGCTGATTTGTTCAAAGTCTTGACAAACCGCCACCGTGAGCGAACCATTCGGGTGCGATGTCCAAGAAGGGGGAGGGATCGCTGTCGTGGCTTCGCGACCGCAACCGCCGCCGCGTCCTTGACGTGCTGCGCATCAGCGGACGCACGAGCCAGGCGGACATTGCGAGGGCGACCGGCCTCTCCCGGACGACCATTCACACGCTGATCGGCGAGCTCAAGGAAGAGGGGATGGTCCTCGAGGTCGACGGCAGGCCGGCGGGTGCAGGCAGCGGTCGCCCCGCGGCGCAGCTCGTGCTCCACACGACCTCGCGGGCGGTGCTCGGAATCGACTTCGGCCACAGCCACGTGCAGGTGGCGGTCGCGGACCTCGCGCACAACGTGCTGGCCGAGCGCCACCGTGACCTGGACGTCAACCACCGGGCCAACGAGGCGCTGGACTTCTCGGCGGAGATGGCCGCGGAGGTGCTGGGCGAGGCGGGCATCGACCGGTCGCGGGTAATCGGCGCCGGCATCGGCATTCCCGGCCCTGTCGATCGCGAGCGCGGGACGGCAGGGTCGGCGACGATCCTGCCCGGCTGGGTCGGCCTGCGCATCGCCGACGCGATGCAGAAGCG
>VBFW01000197.1 GCA_005880525.1 Chloroflexota bacterium
GCTGCTCACGAACACGGTGTGAGCGCGCTTGTATGCGGTCTTTCCTTGGTCGGTGATATGCGCGTAGACGCCGCGCCGGTCGGAAGGGCACGACTGCCGGTCGATGAGGCCGGCCTTGATCATCTGGTCCAGGCGCCTCGACGCGCCGCTCTCGGTGATGCCTGAAACCTTGGCGAGCTCCTGAAAGCGGAGCAGTCCGCCTGGAGCTTCGGCGAGGTGATGAAGGACCGCGTGCCAGGCCAGCGGCATGCCGGCTTGCGGCACGAGGTCCTTCTCCAGCGCGGCGGTCATCAGGTTGTGGGCGCGGGTCACGCCTTCCCACAACCTGGTGGTGTCATCCGCACTGGTCCTCGCCATCGACGACCGTAATCGTAGGGAGTCCCCCTTACGCCGCCGCAGCCTCGGCTGCCTTGACGATGATCTCGGCGTCAATCGCCAGCTTGATCTGGTGGCTCGCGAACGGCACCGAGCCGGCGAGGCCGTCCCAGTTGAGCCCGAAGTCCATGCGGTTCACCTGCCCGGAAGCGCTGACGCCCAGACGCTCCTTGCCACCGAATGGGTCGGCGACCCGGCCCTCGATGGTGCCCGTGAGCTCGACAGGGCGGGTTGTCTCCTTGATCGTGAGGTCGCCGCGGAGCTTGTAGTTGTCCTCGTCGACCTTCTCGATGCCGGTGACCTTGAATGTGATGTAGGGGTACTTCTCGGCGTCGAAGAAGTCTGCCGAGCGAAGGTGCGTGTCGCGCTGGTCGTTGCGCGTGCTGAGGCTTGCGACCTCGACTTTGAGGGTGCCTCGCACCCCGGTCAGGCTATCGTCGGGGCCTTCGAACTGGCCCTCCCAGCGATTGAACTGGCCGTGGACGGTTGAGACCGCAAGGTGCTTGGCCGTGAAGCCGACGTTGGTGTGGGCGGGATCGAGTTCGTACTTGACCATCTGGTCCTCCTGGAAAGTGGATTGCTAACACGAACTACTTGCATGCGCAATCAACTATTCCATCGACAGTCGTGGGAGGAACCTAGTTTCTGATGAGGCAGAACCAGCCGGGCATGCCGCGACGGGTCGCAGCCGAGCCGTCTCCGATCTCGGCCGAATGGGACCAGGACTTGTTCCAGCCATGACCAAAACGCTCGAGCACCTCAGCCTCGGAGACGCCGGCGGTGATGGGCTGCACAGGCTTGGTGAAGGCCATCATGAGCAGGGTCGCGCCGGGCGCGGCGAGGGTGTTCACGCCCTGAACGTAGGCGTCGCGCTGCCCGCTGTTGAGGCCGTGGAAGCAGCCGAAGTCGAACAGCAGGCTGTATCCGGGCTCGAGCTTCAGGTCACCCAGCCGCGTGACATCCCCGCGCCGGAAGTCGACCTTCACCCCGGCTTTCGAAGCCCTCCGGTGCGCCTCCTCGAGCGCGCGCGGCACCGATTCCACTGCCGTGACGCGCCATCCGTGAGTGGCCATGTAGATGGCTTTCGTGCCGAAGCCCGAGCCGAGGTCGAGGGCTCGTCCGGGTGGCAGCGCATTGGGGCCGGTGATCACGTCAGCCAGCTCCTGCGGCAGAACGCGATCCCACGGCGTGAAGCCGAGCCTGTACATCAGGCGATACGCAAGGCCCACGTCGAAATCGTACCGCCGGTACAGTTACGCGCTGGCATGGCCACCACCACCAACGATGCGGTCGTCGCCACGCACGGCCTGACC
This sequence comes from Chloroflexota bacterium, assembly GCA_005880525.1. Lineage (GTDB taxonomy): Bacteria > Chloroflexota > Dormibacteria > Dormibacterales > Dormibacteraceae > CF-118. The sequence goes on from VBFW01000197.1 coordinate 1,689, forward strand.
AAGAAATATCCGAATGGCGTCATCGCGGTCGACGGGCTCGACCTGGTAGTCCGCCGCGGCGAGGTTTACGGATTCCTTGGCCCCAACGGCGCCGGCAAGACCACGACCCTGCGCATGCTGCTCGGCCTCATTCGACCCACCGCGGGCACCGCCAACGTCGCCGGCGCCGCGCCCGGCACTCCCGACTCACTTACGAAGGTGGGTGCGATCGTCGAAGCGCCTGCCTTCTATCCATACATGACCGGGTACGACAACCTGCGGCTGCTTGCCATCTATTGCGGTGTTCCGGTCAAGCGAGTCGACTCCGCCCTCGACGCGGTCGAGCTCACGCCGCGCGCGCGGCACAAGTTCTCGACTTACTCGATGGGCATGAAGCAGCGCCTCGGCATCGCCGCGGCGCTGATCAAGGAGCCCGAGGTGCTGATCCTCGACGAGCCGACCAACGGCCTCGACCCGCAGGGCATGGCCGACGTCCGCAACCTCATCATCGAGCTGGGCAAGGGCGAACGAACGGTGCTCGTTTCGAGCCACCTGCTGGGCGAGGTCGAGCAGATGTGCACGCGCATAGGCGTCATCCGCAAAGGCAAGCTCGTGGCCGAGGGCACCATCGACGAGCTCCGCGGCAAGTCGACGCTGGTGATTCGCGCCCAGCCCGCCGACCAGGCGATGGCGGTCCTTGCGGCGGAATGCGGCAGCGACAAGGTGAAGGTCACAGACGACGGCGCGTTCGGCTTGAGCGTCGACCCGGCGCGCGCCGCCGAGCTGAACCGGCGCCTTGTTCAGGCCGGCATCGACGTCTCCGAGCTGCATGAAAGCGAGCGTTCGCTCGAGGACGTTTTCATGGAGCTGACAGGCACGGTGAGTGGACTGTGAGGGAGCTTGCGGCGGAGCTCTACAAGACCGTGCGCCGGCCGGCTGTATGGGTCTGCGTGCTGGGCCTGCTGGCGATCGCTGTCACGATCGGCTACGCCGTGCCATGGCTGTTGGAGACATTCTCGAAGACCACGCAGGGCCTGCCGCCAGGTACGACGCTGGCCGACCTGAAGGTCACGCTCTACCCACAGAACTTCGTGATCAACACTGTCGGCAATCCGCTGGGCGGTGTGTTCGCATTGATCCTCGGCGTTCTCCTGCAGGGCAGTGAATACGGGTGGGGCACGGTGAAGATGCTGTACACGCAGCGTGCCGGCCGCGTGGCAATGCTGTTCGGCAAGCTGGCGGCCCTGGCGACTGTGGTCGTCTTGATGGTGATCGGCCTCTTCGCGGTTGACGCGGCGTCGAGTGTGGCTGCTGCGCTGCTCGATGGCAAATCGATCGGCTTTCCGGAAGCGTCCGAGATCGTCAAGGGGATTGCCGCGATGTCCCTGATCTTCGCGTTCTGGGCCGGCTTCGGATTCATCCTGGCGACTCTCTTCCGCCAGTCCGCAATGGCGATCGGCCTTGGCCTGGCCTACGCGCTCGTCATTGAGGGCCTCATCTTTGGGCTCGGCTCGAGCTTGCTCAGCTCGCTCAAGAACGTCCAGCAATGGTTCCCGATAGCCAACACCGGCTATCTCACCGACTCGTTCGGGGCGGTGAGGATCCGAGGCATCCGGGCATCGGCGCCGCCATTCGCGGATGCGACGCACGCAGTGCTCGTGCTTACGGCCTACGTGGTGGTATTTGTGGTGATCAGCGCGGTGCTGGTGCGGCGCCGGGACGTGACGAGCTGATCCGATGCGCGTAAGCGCGCGACGCGCGGCCCCACGCGTACCAGATGCCCGCGATCATGACCACCGCATAAACGCCGAGCACGACCGCCAGCAGGATCGGTCCTGTCTGTCCGGCGGCGATCGCTGAGCCGAGCGGGCCCCAATCGACGGTGGCTGCCGCGTTGAGCCACGCGATGAGTCCGGTCACGAAGGCCAGGAAGCCCAGCGTCCAGCGCTTCTCTGATGTGGTCATCTGCGCAAGGTCGAAGCGGCGTGGCCGCGGCGACACCGGAATGCGGGCGAGCCGCGTCAGCAGGACCAGCCAGACGACCAGCATCACGAGCCCGATCGACAGCGCAATCCACGGGTAGGCGGTCTTGTCGATGGGGGAAAGGTCGGACGAGCCGGCCCACGCCGCCATCGGCAGCGCCCAGATGACGCTGCTCAGGGCTGCGAACCCCGTCCTGCCGTAGCGCTCGACCAGCGTGTTCACCATCGTCCGTGCTTCCGCACAAGATACTGCTC
>VBFW01000198.1 GCA_005880525.1 Chloroflexota bacterium
TGGACCTCGCCGTCCTTGATGCCGGTGATCTCCGCCACGCTCACGATGCGGCGCACACCGCCGCGGAGCCTGGACTGCTGAACGATCATGTGGATGGCCGCGCCGATCGTCTCGCGGATGGCGCGTGAGGGCAGGTCCTGGCCGGCCTGCAGCACCAGCGTCTCGAGACGCACGAGGCACTCGTGCGGGTTGTTGGCGTGGATGGTGGACATCGAGCCATCGTGGCCGGTGTTCATGGCCTGGAGCATGTCCAGGGCCTCACCGCCACGGCACTCACCGACGATGATGCGATCGGGGCGCATACGCAGGCAGCTCTTCACCAGCTCGCGGATGGGCACCGCGCCCTTGCCCTCGACGTTGGGCGGGCGCGACTCGAGCTGGATCCAGTGCGGCTGCTGCAGCTGCAGCTCGGCAGCGTCCTCGCACGTGATGAGGCGTTCGCTCTCCGGAATGAAGGACGAGAGGATGTTGAGCAGCGTCGTCTTGCCGGAGCCGGTGCCGCCGGAGACGAGGATGTTCATGCGGGCGCGCACGCACGAGCGCAGGAACGTCATGAGCTCAGGGCTTGACGACCGGAAGCGGTTGACCACGTCGCCGGGCCCCCACTTCTCCTTGGCGAACTTTCGGATCGTCAGGCATGGGCCCTTCAGGGCGATGGGCGGGATGACCACGTTGACACGCGAGCCGTCCTTGAGGCGCGCGTCGCAGATGGGCGTCGACTCGTCGACGCGGCGTCCGACAAGGCTGACGATGCGGTCGATGACCTGGCGCATCTGCCGCTCGGACTCGAACACTGTCGCGGAGAGGACAGGCTCGCCCGCCTTCTCGACGTAGATCTGCTTCGGGTGGTTGGCCATGATTTCCGTGATCGTCGCGTCGGCGAGCAGGGCCTCCAGCGGGCCCAGGCCGAGCACGTCGTCGAGGACCGACTCGACCAGCCGCTCGCGGTCGGTCTTGGTCATGGTCATGGCCGTCGAGCGGAAGTACTCGTCCGCTAGCTCGACGATCTTGGCCCGCACGCCTTCCTTGTTGCTGGAGTCGATCTGGTCCGCGAACTTCTCGATCAGCTTGGCGTGGATCTGCACCTTCGCCGCCGTGAAGGCGGGCAGCTGCTCGCCGCCAGCGGCCGGGCGCGGCGCAGGCGGCGCCGAAGGGACCGGTGCGACGGGACGGGCGACCGGGATGGCGGATGCGGTGGTGAAGCCTCCGGCTGCGCTGGCGGTCGCGGGGCCGTTGCCGCCGACAGTTACGGCCGCGGGAACCCCTGTCTGATTCTGTTTTACCCGGTCGAGTAGGCCCATCTCAGTTCGCGCTCGACCTGCGCCCGCACAAGGGGTCCCCGCGGAATCGACAGATTCCGTCGGGCATGCGCGCGCCCCGCGCTAGCAGAGCGCGCGCCATTTCCCCGCCATCCGGTGAGGTTCCCAAGGCTCGGTTCTCCGGACTCTTAGCTCGTGAACGTGAACCGCTTGTTGACGTCGGCTGCGGTCACGCCCTTGGCTGCCGATATGGTCAGGCACGCCGGGTCAGGACCTGAAGGCGCCGGCTGGTAGTCGTGGAAAGACTCGAGCGTGTACTTCAGCTGCACGCTGTTGGACAGGAACCACTGGATGAACTCAGCGTCGCATTGCGTCACCTCGATGGTGAGGCTGGACGTGACTCCACCCACCTGTCCCTGGTTGCTGGTCGACGCATTGGCGCCAGCCGCCGGCTGCACGTTGATCTGCGCCGGACCGACCTGAATCACGCGGACGTTGGTGAAAACCGTCTTGATCACGGTCTGCGGCGCGCCCTGCTGCTGGCCCGCCTTGTTGAACAGCGTCAGCTGGGCCGCGGCGATCATCGTGATGTAGTCGCCGACGGTGATGTGTCCCGCGACACCCTGCTGCTCACCGGTTGGGATGGCCATCGCCACGTATCCCTGCGCGAGCGGCAGATAGGCCGGGGCGTTGCTGGTCGTGATGAGGCCAGCGTCCCGGACGAGCATGTCCGACGTGATGACAGTGCCCTTGCTGATGTTGACCTGGGCGATCAGGTTCACGACGTCGCTCACCTTCGTGTAGGTGTTCACGAACACGCCCGAGACGTCCTGGGTCGTGAGGTCTTCCGACTTGATCGGAGCGCGGAGAGGAATGGCCGTGGACGCGGTGACCACAGTGATCCTCGAACCACCTGCGAGACCACCACCAGCTCCGCCAAGCGTGCCGAGGAAAAAGACGCCACCTCCGGCGAGCCGCGCCAGGAGAAGGCCGACGATGATGAAGAGCCGACCGCCGCCCGGTCGCGGTCTTGCCGGAGCTGGTGCCGTTGCCAAGGTCTAGTTACCTCCGAGAACGTGGGTCCAAAAAAAGTGCGGTGTGATTGTAGCTATAGGGACACAAATCGTCCCCCTCTTTCTTTAGTGCGATCCTGACCGAAATGCGGAGAGCCCCTTTTGGGGGCTCTCCAGTAGAAGGTGCTACGTAGGGCTTGTCGTTAGCCGAGAGCGGCTACGACGTTCGAGAACACGTTCTTGATCTGGTTGCCCATCGTAAGAAGGATCACGATGACCACGATTGAAACGAGGACGAGGATCAGGGCGTACTCAACCATACCCTGGCCTTCCTGACGGGTCGTAAGGCTCCGAAGCTTCCAGTACAGGCTCAACATTTCTGCGATTTCACCTCCTTTCTTCGAACTCCAGGACTTTCACCCTGCTAGACGGCCCTGGGGGCCGGTTCTTGCGGGTCGCCGCCCGATCGCGACGAGATCCTATCCGGGGGGTCCCCGGCAGGTCAATTCAATAACGAAAGTCGTCGGTCGCCGGGTCCCTGCCTGTCCACCTTTGCCACCTTTGGCGCCAAACAGGGCCTTGCTGTCGGCGTCAGGGCCGGTTTTGGCGCCAAACGGGTGTAACCGGCTGATAGATTCCGGCTCGCACATGGTGGCTGCTGAGGTTCGGCCGGAGCGCCGGACGGGCGCGTACTGGCGTGACCTCGTATTCGGCCGCGTGCTTCCCGCCCTGTTCTTCAGCCTGTTCGTCGCCGACCAGGTGCTGCAGCTGTCGCAGACGGTCCAGTCGGCCCGGACCGTCACCGACTACCTGTTCGTCCTGCGCCAGCTGCTCGCGCTCGGCTACTTCACGATGCTGGTCGTCCTCTACACCACCCGGCTGCCGCAGCGAGGCACCGACCACCGGCTGGGCGTGATCTTCGTCGCGTTCACAGGCACCTTCTCCGCGCTCGTGGGCACGTTCCTGCCGGGCGGCGAGCGACGCGAATGGCTGGTGCTGCCCGGGGACGTACTGGCCACGATCGGCCTCGTCTACTCCGTGTGGGGCCTGGCCTTCCTGCGCCGTTCGTTCTCGATCACCCCCGAGGCGCGCAAGCTGGTGACCGGCGGCCCCTACCGGCTCAGCCGCCACCCCGTCTACCTCGGCGAGATCGCGACCGCGATCGGCGTCAACGTGGCCACCGCCGGCTGGCCGGGTGCGCTCGCGCTCGCCTACTTCGTCGGCGCCGAGCTGATGCGCATGCGGTGGGAGGAGGGAGTGCTGTCGAAAGCGTTCCCCGCCGACTACCCGGCCTACGCGGCCCGGGTACCGCGGTACTTCCCCCTCCCGCTGCGGTGGCGTCCGTGACCGTGGCCCAGGCGCCCAGGGCCTCCGGCCGGCC
>VBFW01000199.1 GCA_005880525.1 Chloroflexota bacterium
GCTTCCGTTCCTCTCGCGTGCGCAGAACCTCTTCGAACGCGCGCGTCATGATCGCCTTGAGCTTCTGGTTCACCTCGTGCTCGGACCAGAAGAACGACTGCAGGTCCTGCACCCACTCGAAGTAGGACACGGTCACGCCGCCGGCGTTCGCGAGGATGTCGGGCACCAGGAAGATGCCGCGCTCGCGAAAGATGGCGTCGGCCTCGGGAGTGGTCGGTCCGTTCGCGCCCTCGACGATGAGCGTCGCCTTGACGTCGCGCGCGTTGCGCGATGTGAGCTGGTTGCCGATGGCGGCGGGCACGAGCAGGTCGCAGTCGACGCTGAGCACGTCCTGGTTGCCGATCTCAGTCGCGCCGGGAAAGCCGAGCAGCGTCTTCTCGCGCGCTCGGTACTCCAGCACGCGCTTGATCGAAAGCCCGAGCGGGTTGTAAATGCCCCCGTAGTCCTCCGAGACCGCGACCACCGTGCAGCCGGCCTCTTCGAGCAGCTTGGCGCTGATGCTGCCCACGTTGCCGAACCCCTGTATCGCGACCCTGGTCTGGTGCGGACTCCGGCCCAGGTGCTCCAGCGCGGCCACTGAGCAGATGGTCACGCCGCGACCCGTGGCCTCGACGCGGCCCAGCGAGCCGCCGACCTCGATCGGCTTGCCCGTCACCGCGGCCGGGCTCGAGTAGCCGAGGTGCATCGAGAGCGTGTCCATGATCCAGGCCATCGTCTGGCCGTTGGTGTTGACGTCGGGCGCCGGGATATCACGGTCATGGCCGATGAGGATCGATATCTCGGTTGCAAATCGCCGCGTCATGTGTTCGAGCTCGTTCTGCGACAGCTCCATCGGGTTGACGATGATCCCGCCCTTGGCGCCGCCGAACGGGATGTTGACCACTGCGCATTTCCACGTCATCCACATCGACAGCGCCTTGACCTCGTTGAGGGACACGTCAGGGTGGTAGCGGATGCCGCCTTTGGCCGGGCCGCGATTGATGTTGTGCTGCACGCGGTAGCCCGTGAACATGCGGATGTGGCCGCTGTCGAGCTTCACGGGGAACGTGCACGTGAACTCGCGCTGGACCTCGCGCAGCACCTCCCGGAGCCAGGGCTCGAGCTTGATCAGCTCGGCTGCCTCGTCGAACTGGGACTGCGCAGTGCGCCACTCGTCGGCCTCGACCACGGGCTTTAGCTGAGTGCTCACATCAGCACTGATGATCGCGGATATTCCGCCTCCGGGTCGCAGATAACGTTGATGCAGGCCGGCACACCCGCCTTGAACGCCCGCTCCAGCGCCGGCCGGATCTCTTCGGGCCGGTCGACCAGCTGGCCGAAGCCTCCTAGCGCCTCCACCACCTGGTCGTAGCGAGTCCGCGGCGCCAGGTCGGCCGCGATGCTGAGGCCGAGCATGCTCTGCATCGGGTGCTTCTCCAGCGCCCAGATGCCGTTGTTGCCGATGACGCACACGACCGGCACCTTGTGCCTGACCAGCGTGTCGAACTCCATGGCCGAGAAGCCGAACGCCCCGTCGCCTGACAGCAGGATGACCTGGCGGTCGGGTTTGGCCAGCTTCGCGGCCATGGCGTAAGCCGGGCCCGAGCCGAGGGCCCCGAATGGGCCTGGGTCGATCCACAGGCCGGGCCTCTCGCGCTCGATGAGCCTGCCCGCGAACGATACGAAGTCGCCGCCGTCGCCGACGATGATCGCGTCGGGATCGGCGAAGCGGTTGACCTCCGCGATGAGTCGTGCAGGGTGAACAGGCGACGAGTCCGACTCGGTCATCGTCTTGTCGCGCGCGCGGGCCTCCGCCTCGGCCTTCCTCAACTGCTCGAGCCAGGCGTGCCGTTCCGGAGTTCCGTCCGCGGCCGCAGCCAGCGCCGCCAGCGCGGCTTTTACATCGCCGAGGATCGAGACCTCGGCCGGTCTGTGCTTGCGATGGCCGTCGACGTCGACGTAGACGATCTTCGCGTCGTCGGCAAAGACGGGTGGCTGGCCGAAGTTGAGGCGGAAGTCGAGCGGCACGCCGACGACGAGAATGAGGTCGGCCTGACCGAGTGCCTGGCCGCGAGCGCGGGAGAAGAACAGCGGATGGCCGGGCGGCAGCATCCCGCGCGCCATTCCGTTGACGGATGTCGGCAGGTGCGCGGCTTCCACGAAGCGGCGCAGCTCGTCCTCCGCATGAGCCCACCAGACCGCGCCACCCGCGATGACGGCGGGGCGCTGCGCGTCGCGGACGAGGCCGGCCACGCGCCGGACCGCATCCGGGTCGGGCGGCGGCCCGGGGTCGGATGTGAGGTGCTCGGTGGCCTCGGGAAGGTCGGCCGCGCCGAAGAAAACGTCTATCGGAATGTCCATGAACACCGGTCCTGTGCGGCGGCTCAGCGCCGTCCGCATCAGCTGGAGCACGCACGCGAAAGCGTCCTCGGGCGATTCGAGCGTCACCGCCTGTTTGGTCAGCGTCTTCACCACCGCGACGTGATCCATCTCCTGGAGCGAGCCCATCCCCCAGCGCGCGACGGGCGCGCGGCCGCCGAGCACGAGCATCGGGCCGTCGCCGGACTGCGCCTGGGCCAGCGCGGTCACCGCGTTGGTGACGCCAGGCCCGGCGGTGACCGCGGCCACTCCGCACTCGCGCGTCACCTTGGCCCAACCCTCGGCCGCGAAGGCGGCCGACTGCTCGTGGCGCACATCGACGATGCGAATGCCGTGCTCGGTCGCGCCGGTGAGGATCGGCCAGATGTGGCCGCCGTTCAATGTGAAGAGGTGGCTGGTGCCGGCGCGCTTGAGCGCCAGAGCGATGAGCTCGCCTGTGTTGCCCGAGTCAGCCAACGCGCTTGGCCCACGGCATGGCGGGAGTGTTGAACGCGGCCTGGGGATCGCCCTCGCGGCCCGTCAGGATGATGCCGCCGGCGGCGTTCATCGAGCGTCCGAGCCAGTCGATCGCCTTCTTCGCCACCTCCGCCGGGTCCATGCCGTGCTCCAGCTCGACGATCGCCACGCGGCAGAGGCCGAGGCGGATGAAGGCCTCGCCCACCCCCGTTCCGCAGACGGCACCGTGCCGGTCGTCGGCGTAGAGACCTGCGCCCGGGATCGGTGAGTCGCCGATGCGGCCTGCCAGCTTGCCGGTCCGGCCACCCGTCGAAACGGCCACTGCGATGTGGCCGCCGTCGTCGCGCGCCACCGCCCCGACCGTGTCGGCACCCTGGGAAAGCTCCTGGCGTTTGCGGTCGGTGATGAAGATCGAGGGGTCGGCCATCTCGACTCCTTGCTCGCGCGCGAAGCGGGACGCGCCCTCGGCCGCAAGCAGCACGTGCCGGCCGTCTCGCATGACGGCCAGCGCCAGGTCGATCGGGTGCCGGACGTCCCGCAGGCACGCCACTCCGCCGGCGCTTCGATCCCGCCCGTCCATCACGCCGGCGTCCAGCTCGACCACGCCGTCGGC
>VBFW01000059.1 GCA_005880525.1 Chloroflexota bacterium
TCGAGCTCGGTCAACGTGGCGTGTGGCTGCGTCAAGCCTTCACGTACGCGATGACAGCTCGGCACTCCGCGACAACGACGCCGTCCGCCTGCTCGACGGTGGCCTGGCTGTATGCAAGGCGACGCGACCGGTGGCGGACAGAGGCGCGCGCGATGAGCCGGCCCGGCGAGGCGGGGCGGTAGTAGTCGACCTGCAGATTGGAGGTCGTGGTGGTCTCGCCTTCCTTGGCCAGCGTGAAGGCGACCGAGGCGAGCGCCTCGTCCGCCAGCGTGGCGATGGCGCCGCCGTGCACGATGGGCCCGCGGCCGCTCGGAAATCCGTGGCGGCTGTCGCTGAGGTCGGCCTCGATCACCAGCCTTCCCGCATCGACCTCCACGATGCGGGCGCCGAGGTTGCCGATCATCCCGATCTCGGCCTCGCGGACGTACTGCTCCCTGAGAGCCCGCACTCCATACGGGACGTCGGCCATTGCGAGCAACGATAACAACGCATAATCACCGGCCATGCAGCGCCTGACGGCTCGCGCCCTCAGCATCGCCAGGCCTGGTCCGGATCGCGGTCGCATTGCTTCGACCGTGGCGGTGTCGCCGGTCTCGTGGGGCATCAGCGAGGCCGCAGCGTGGGGCCCGCAGCTCGAGCCCAATCGCGTGCTGACCGAGATGGCCACGCTTGGCGCGAACGGAATCGAGGCGGGACCTCCGGGCTTCCTGCCCGATCGCAGCGAAACCGCGCGTGCGATGCTGCGCAGGCACGGCCTGCGCATGATGGCGGGGCCCGTGTACGCGGTGCTGCACCATCACGACCTCCGTCAGTCCGAGCTCGCCCACATCGATGGTCACGCGGGATGGCTCGCGGCGCTGGGCGCCAAGACGCTCGTGCTCACCGTCATCGGATCGCGGACGGACGAGCCTCGCGGCTCCGAGCTGTCCAGCAGCGGCTGGGCGCACCTATTGAGCGCGATCGGATCCGTGCAACACGTGTGCGCGGTGCACGGTCTACGGCTGGCGGTCGAGCCGCGGCGTGGCAGCATGATCGAGGGACCGGCCGAGATCGAGCGCCTGCTCGTTGGCTCCGAGGCGGGTGTCTCGATCGACGTCGGCCAGCTGGTGCTCACGGGGGCGGACCCCGTGGAGATCGTCGAGCTGGCGGCGAGCCGCATCCAGCATGTGCACGTGAACGACCTCGACGGCGCACTCGCACAGTCGGTGCGCGACGGCGGGCTGGATTACGCCGCCGCGGTGAGCCGTGGCCTGTTCAAGCCGCTTGGCTCGGGCGACGCCGACGCTTCGCGGGTGGTCGAGGAGCTGCGCGGCAGCGGCTACAGGGGCTGCTACGGGCTGCAGAGCGACATCAGGCTCGAGTCGGTGGACGACGATCCCCTTGCGGGCGTGCGCGAGTCGGTCGCGTACCTTCGTGCCCTGCTGAGCAGCTAGATCGTTCGACCGGCCCCGGCCCAGTAGCGCTCGCGCAGCTTGCGTTTGAGCAGCTTGCCGGCGGGCTCGCGCGGGATCTCGTCCACGAAATCGACCGAGCGAGGCTTCTTGTAGCCCGCGATGCGCGCATCGCAGAAAGCGATCAGCTCCTCAGCCGTGGCCGATGCGCCGGGCCGCCGCTGGACGATCGCCTTCACCGATTCGCCCCATTGGTCGTCGGGCACCCCGATCACGGCCGCGTCCGCGACCGCCGGATGCGCGTGCAGCACCGCTTCGACCTCGGCGGGATAGATGTTCACGCCGCCCGAGATGATCATGTCGATCTGCCGGTCGCAGATGTAGTAGTAGCCCTCGTCGTCGCGGTACGCGACGTCACCGACCGAGAAATAGCCGTCGTGCAGGCTGCTGCTCGTCGCGTCGGGACGCTTGTAGTACTCGGCCAGCCAGGTGTTGCGGACCATGAACTCGCCGGGCGTGCCGTCGGGCGCGTCGCGGCCCTCGGCATCGACGAGCCTGATCTCCTGGCCCGGCACTGCGGTGCCGCATGAGCCAGGCTTGCGCAGCTGATCCTCGGGGCGCAGCACGGTGTTGATGCCGGTCTCGGTCGCGCCGTAGAACTCCCAGAGGATCTGGCCGAAGACGGACTCAGCGCGCTGCTTCAGGGCGTAGGGAAAAGGCGCGGCGCCGATGATGAGCGCGCGCAGGGACGAGACGTCGCGTGGCCGTCGCTCCTGCGCGTCGAGCAGCCGCTGCAGCAAGGTGGGCGCCATGAACGAGGTGGTGACGCGATTGCGCTCGATGAGGTCGAGCGCGTCATCGGCCTCGAACTTCTGTTGCACCACCACAGTGCTGCCGAGGAGCTGGTGCAGAGCCGAGAAGAAACCGACCGCACTGTGGTAGCCGGGCCCGCACATCAGATGGACGTCCGACTCCGTCAGCCCGAAGATCATGATCACCTGGAGCACGTTCTCGAGGTTGATGCCCTTCGGGCGCCACGCGCCTTTCGGATGGCCGGTGGTGCCGGACGTGTAGGTCATCGATTTGAGCAGGCCGGGCCCGTCGGCGTCGCTGCCGTCAGGCGCTTCTTCGGATGCGGCCCGCATCAGCTCCTCGAAGCCGAGCCAGCCGGCGGGGACCCGGTCGCCGACCGCGATGTAGCGCACGTCGCCGATTACTTCGCTTCGCGCGGTTTCCACGACGTCCACATGGTCCGGCCCTGCTACGACCACGCGAGCGCCAGAGTCGTTGAGCACGTAGGCGACCTCGGGGCCGCGGAGGCGGTAGTTGATGCCGGTGACGACCAGGCCGGCCTTGCGAAGGCCGTTGGTGATCTCGAATCCAGTTGCGGAGTTGAATGACATCACTGCCACGCGGTCGTCAGGCTCGCACCCGAGGGACAGGAACATGTTGGCGGCGCGGTTGGCGCGGCGGTTCAGCGAATCGAAGTCGAGGACGCGCCCCTGGAAGACCACTGCAGGCTTGGCTGGTTTAGTCGCCGCATGGCCGGCGAGGATGTCCGTGTCAGCCATGAGCTGATGCTAGAGGCGCGGCCGAAAAGCCGTCGCCGGATCTTCGGCGCCCATGCGGCCCACTTCCTCCCGCGCTTCGCGCGGGGGCCCCAGTGGTACCGCTGCTCGCTCAGGCAGTCGATCTGATGCGCTCGCTCCGCTGCTCGGAGCTTTCCACTGGGGTCCCCACTGCGCAGCAGTGGGAGGCGGCCCCTGGATCGCCGAATCTCTCGGCGAAGGTTTCCGGCCGCGCCTCTAGCTGGGCGTCGGCGAGGGCGATGCTCCAAGGCATGCGGTGTTGGACGGCAGCCCGAAAGTGGTGGCGGTCGGCGCGATGCTGCCGGTGACGACGACCCGATAGCGAGTGCATCCACCGGTCAGCGCCCACGACTCGAGCGGCGCCCAGTGGTCGTAGTTGACCTGCGCGGCCAGCGGCGGATATTTCTGGAGGATCGCGGGCGTCGCGTCGGTGATGGACGCGATGGGCGATGACTTGCTCGAGTCGTAGGCCCACAGGTAGATCCTCGTAAGCGCGCGGTTGGCAGGCGTGTCGGCGGCGGCCGGCAGCGCGGTCGCGGTGAGCAGCGCATCGACGAACTTCTGCGGGTTGTCGGCGGCCTTCACCTCCGCGAGGCTGTGGCCGGCGATCGGCCCCGACCAATCCACGCCTGTGATGCCCGGTGCGGGCTCGTAGGTCTTGACCGGCGCGTCGCCGTCTTTGCCTGCGACCGCGTACAGCTGGATGCCGCCGTCGATCGCGATGGCGAGCGTCTTCGCGTCGGGGCTCCACGCGAGCGAGTCGACGTGGTGCAGCTTCGAGTTCACGCGCCGTGGCTGGACAGGTGACGCGGTGGGTGTCGGCCTTACCGTCGGGCTGGTCGTCGGTGACGCGCTCGGGGCGCCGGCCGTGGGGGATGGCAGGATCGG
>VBFW01000060.1 GCA_005880525.1 Chloroflexota bacterium
GGTGCCGGCGCAGGGATTCGAACCCTGGACCATCGGTTTAAAAGACCGCCGCTCTAACCAGGCTGAGCTACGCCGGCTGAAGATGATTTTCCCGTTTTTCGGTGGGAAGCCATCAGCGCTCGGCTCGAGCAATCGACCGAGGCAAGGAAGAGGCAAGCCTGGTGGGTCGCCCCTCCCTTTCCTCGGAACCTCCGTCCCCTCCGCTGACCCGACAGCACGATGAGCCCGAGCTCGGGCTCGGGCCGGCTAGCTGCTTGTCCAGGTCATGGCGGAAATAGAGGACGCCCTACTCGGCGGAAGTACGCGTTCCGCGCGACCCGGCGACGCCGGCTGAATACGGTAGCCTTCGGCCAGTGAAGGCCTGGGTCGTGCACGAGCTGGGCGGACCCGACTCGATGCACTTCGAGGACGTCGATACGGGCGAGCCGGCGGACGGGCTCGTACGCATCAACGTCAGGGCGACCGGCATCAATTTCTTCGATTCGCTCATGGTTGCCGGCCAGTACCAGTCAAGGCCTCCCCTGCCCTTCGTTCCCGGCGCCGAGATCTCCGGGGAGGTGGTCAGCGCGCCGCCGGACAGCGGGTTCGACGCCGGCGAGCACGTGATGGCCCTGGTCGACAACACAACGCTCACCCGCGGCGCGTACGCACAGGTGGCCGACGCGGTCCCGCAATCGGTCACGCGCATTCCGAAGGACATGCCATTCGAGGACGGCGCCGCGTTCACGCTCATCTACCAGACCGGGTGGTTCGGCCTGCACCGGCGCGCCAACCTGCAAGCCGGCGAGACGTTGCTCGTGCACGCGGGCGCAGGCGGCGTGGGCAGCGGAGCGATCCAGCTCGGCAAAGCAGCCGGCGCAAGGGTCATCGCCACCGCCGGATCCGACGAGAAGCTCGACGTGTGCCGAAAGCTCGGCGCCGACCATGCGATCAACTACAAGACGCATGACTTTGCCGAGGAGGTGAAGTCCATCACCGGCGGCCGCGGCGCCGACGTCATCTTCGACCCGATCGGCGGCGACGTTTATGACCGATCGACCAAATGCATCGCTTTCGAGGGCCGCATCATCGTGGTCGGGTTCACGTCGGGCCGCATCCCTTCGGCCGCGCTCAACCACGCGCTCATCAAGAACTACTCCATCGTCGGCCTGCACTGGGGGCTGTACGCCAGGCGCGCGCCCGAGCTGATCGCGCCGGCGATGCAAGATCTTCTGAAGATGTACGAGGAGGGCCGCATCAAGCCCTACATATCGAAGAAGCTGCCACTGGCAGAAGCGCCGCAAGGTCTCACCCTCGTGGGCGGCGGCAAGAGCACTGGCAAGGTGGTGCTCGTCCCCTGAGGCTCAGAGCCTCGGCCGTGGTCGCTCTCGCTGCATGCCTCGTCCAGGCGTCATGCACGCTCGGCGGAGGCGGTCCGGCGGAGCAGCTCGCGGCCGACCAGACGCTGAGCTTCCCCGTCTCCAACGAGATCGGCGACTTCGATCCCGCGCAGATCACCTCGCCTGCCGACGTCGACATCCTGCGCAATGTCTTCTCGGGTCTGTACGGCTTCGACGAGCACCTGCATCTGGTGCCCGACCTGGCAACGGCGTTTCCTGACATCTCGCCCGACGGTCTCACCTACACGTTCCGCCTGCGCCGCGGCGCGCACTTCTCCAATGGCGACCCGATCACCGCCGGCGACGTGATCTACAGCTGGAACCGCGCGGCTGTCAAGCAGGGCGAGTTTGCGTCGCTGTTCTCCCCCATCCGCGGCTACGAGCTCGTCGCGCAGGGCCGCTCCAAGCAGCTCGGCGGGCTGACCAAGACGGACGACTACACGGTCGTCGTCACGCTCAGCAGCGCCACCGGCTACTGGCTCACCGAGGTCGGGTTGTGGCCGTACTGGCTGGTGGACCAGAAAGTCGTGTCGAAGGCCGGCGACGACGTCTGGTTCACCCAGCCCAGCTCACTCATCGGCAGCGGACCCTTCAAGCTCACGGCTCACGCGCCGGGGCAGTCGCTCGACTTCGCGCCCCTGCCGCGCTGGTACGGTGGTTCGACCGGCGCGCTCAAGCGCGTGCACGTTGAGATCGTGCCCGACACTGCGACGCAGCTGTCCAAGTACGAGTCAGGGGTATTCAGCCTCATCGGCTATGGACGACAGTCGCTGACCCCTGAGACAGCCGCGAGATACCAGACCGACGCCAAGCTGCGGGAACAGCTGATGGTGGTCCCCGCCGGCGTGACGTTCTGGGTCGGCTTCAACATGGCGACCGGTCCGTTCGCGGGTGACGCAGGAAAAGCCGGCCGTCACGCTTTTGCGACGGCCATCGATCGCAACGCGCTCGTCGATGCCGTCTGCTCCGCAGGCACCACATGCATGGCCGCGACAGGCGGCGTGCTCGGCAAAGGGCTTGCGGGCTACCTCGGCGACGGCGCCGACCTCAACGCGAAGTTCGACCCGACCGCGGCGCGCAGCGAGTACAAGGCGTGGGACCCGACTGGATCCAAGGTGAAGAACCTTGCGTACACGTACGACTCGGATCCATTCAACCTCGCGGTCTGCCAGAACCTGGTCAATCAATGGCAGAAGAATCTCGGCGTCAAGGTCGCGTGCAACGAGATCGACAGGCAGACCTTCTTCGACCAGCGCAACCAGCGATGCGCCTACACGATGTTCCGCCAGAGCTGGAGCGCCGACTACAACAACCCGCAGGACTGGTTCGACTACTTATTCGTGTCTCATGCGCCGTCCGGTGGCTCGTGCTACTCCAACCCGAACCTCGACTCGTTGGTCGCAAGCGCCGACTCGAAGCCCGTCGGACTCGCGATCAGCTACTACCAGGCCGCCGCCCATGTGCTCATCAGCGACGTCGTGTATGCCGCCCAGGTGTACGGCGTCCAGCAGTACCTGGTGCATCCATACGTAATTGGCGTCGGGGGCACGGCTCTCTACGACCTCTACTGGACGCAGGCGCGAATTCTCGCCCACTGATCCCGGTTATAGGACCCGAGGACAATTGATCAGATGAGCGCAGTCGGAACGCCCACGCGACGGCTCGAGGGCCGCGACAAGGTTGTTGGCGCGACCCGTTACACGGCGGACCTCGACGTGGCGGGCTTGCTGCACGTGCAGCTCGTGCTCAGCCACCTGGCCAGTGCGCGCATCAGGTCGATCGAAACCTCCGCCGCACGATCTGTGCCTGGCGTCGTCGACGTGGTGGTGGCCGGCGATCTTCCCGACCAGGATGTCGCCGGCCCCGACCAGCCGCTCGCAACGGAGCGCGTTTTCTATGCCGGCCAGCCGGTCGCCGCGGTGATCGCAACCAGCGAGGCCGCCGCCCACGACGGAGCAGCAGCGGTGGAGGTCGACCTGGAAGAGACAGAGGCCGTCGCCGATGCGGAGACCGCGATGCAGGACGGGTCGCCGGTCGTGCTGGATGTTCAGGAAGAGGCCGACGAGGGCGACGCGTCGATGCACGGCGCGGCCGCCGCCAATGAGTCGGAGCCGATTGAGCGGCCGCGCAACGTGAGTGCTGTCGCATCGACCAAACGAGGAGACGCGTCGGCCGCGATGGCCGGGTCGGATGTCACCGTCAAGGCAACCTATTCGGTGGCAGCTGTGCACCACACCGCGATGGAACCGCACGTGTCGACGGTGCGCCCCGAGCCGGGTGGCGGACTGACTGTCTGGTCGCCGACTCAGGGTCCGTTCGCGCTGCGCGACGAGCTGGCGGACAAGCTCGACATCCCCGCCCACAAGATTCGCGTGGTGCCCATGCCGGTGGGCGGAGGCTTCGGCGGCAAGGTCAGCCTGCTCGAAGGCCTGCTCGCCCTGCTTGCCATCCGCGCGAATCGCCCGCTGCGCCTGGTGCTCACACGCCGGCAGGTCTTTGCTTTCGCCAAGGGTGCGCCTGCGGCGCGGTTCGAAATCGAGATCGGCGCGAAGAAGGATGGGACGCTCACCGCACTACGCGCGAAGTTCAGCTATGACAACGGCGCCAGCGCCGGCTGGCACGGCGGCATCTCGAGCGCGTTCCTCGCCGGCACGTATCGCTGGCCCGCGGTGGACATCACCGGTTTCGAGGTGTCGACCAACAAGACGCCGGTCGACGCGTACCGAGCGCCGGGCGCGCCGCAGACGTACTTCGCGCTCGAATCGGCGATGGACGAGCTCGCGCAGAAATTGGACATCGACCCCATCGAGCTACGACTTCGCAACGCTGTGCGAGAGGGCGACATCGATGGGCAAGGGGCCAAGTGGCCACGCGTCGCGTTCATCGAGTGCCTCGAGGAGGCGAAGGCCCATCCCCTGTACACGACTCCT
>VBFW01000061.1 GCA_005880525.1 Chloroflexota bacterium
CGGCCGACGCGTATGCGATGAAGGACGTGTCCTCGTCGCTCCAGATCTGAGCCGCCTGCGTCCCCGCCCGCGAGCCGAAGATCGATGTGATCGCGTGCGACAGGTCCTGCGCACTCGCCTGCAGCGAGCTCGTTGCGGCCCCAGCCTCGGCGGTGGCGCCGCTCGCCGCGGCGTTGGTGGCCATGCTGAGCAGGTACGCATGCTCCTGCAGCAGCGCGTCGAGCTGCGCTCGCGCCTTTGAGCCCCGCGCCGTTGCATCGCCGGGATACTTGTCGGGAAACTTCCACACGGTTGCCTCGGCGATGGCTCCGCCCAACGCGGTCGACTTCGCGTAAGCCGCGCGAAGGTCTGCGTAGAAGGCGGGCGGCGTGCCGGCAGCGACGTCGTCGATGAACTGCTTGAAGGTGGTCACCTGCTCGGTCAGCATCAGGTTCGCAGAGCTCGTCGAGATGTTCAGCGGCGAGCTCAGGTCCTGCGCCATCTGCGGCACGTACCGGGTGTTCAGGCTCGTCATCGCCGCATCGGCCAGGTCCTGCTGGTGCGTGGTGACGGCGATCACGTAGTCGACAAGGAAGCCGTTGCCCTGCGTCCACGACTGGGCGAATCTCTCGGCAGCGGTCTCGCCCGTCGCCTTGCTGAGCACGCTGTTCAGCTCGACGCTGTTGGCGGCGAGGAGATTGGCGTAGGAGCCGAACTCATCCTTGCGGCCTGCCGCGGCCGCGACCGTGAGCTTGGCCACCACGTAGGCGTGCTCCCCCGTGAGCAGCGCCATGCGCGCCCGGACATCGGCCGCCGGTGAGTCGGCGCTGGGCACGGCGCTCGCCGACGATATGGGAAGGGCGATCGTGCCGGCGCAGCCCGCCAGGCACACCACGCCGGCCGCGCCCGCGGCCAGCACCTTGAGCATCCGACCCATGCTACCGATGGGCCGTAACATGTTTCGGCTTTGGCGGGGAACCCTGTGCAGCTGATACCCCGCTACAAGGTGCACCGCGTGGCCGAGCCGGTGCCGCCCGCGCTGATTCCTCAGATGCCCGTGATCATCGCGGCGTTGACCGCGATGGGCGTCGACGTGGTCGGGCTCGACGACTACGAGGCCGAGGACATCATCGCTTCGCTTATCCCGAATGCGGAAAAGCCGGTCGAGATCTGGAGCGGCGACCGCGACCTGTTCAGCCAGGTGCGCGGCAAGGATGTCGTCGTCCTGTACCCGGAGAAGGCCGGCCTGGCTGTGGTCGACGAGGATGAGGTGAAGAAGCGCTACGGGATCCCGAGCATCGCCTACTCCGACTTCGCGATCCTCCGCGGCGATCCTTCCGACGGGCTGCCCGGCGTGGCAGGCGTCGGCCCGAAGAAGGCGGCCGACCTGGTCAAGAAGTACAAATCGGTGCAGGGCATGCTCGACGCGGGCATCTTCGGCCCGGCTGACGCCGCTTACCTGGCGAACGCCCAGAAGGTCGTTCCGCCGCGCGCCGACCTCAAGCTCCCCATGCCGAAGGGCCGCCGCGCCAGGTACCCGGCCGAGCCGGAGGTCGTCGAGGAGATAGCCAAGCGATACGGTGTCGGTTCGTCGCTGGAGCGGCTCACCACCGCGCTCAAGGGCCTTACAAAAAGCTGACCGGCCGCTGCCGATGATCTGATGCGCCCCGGCCAACGTATGTCTGGTGATGAGGCACGGCACGATGATTGGAGCCAATGGAAGTAGGGTTGTGCGAGTCCTGCAGGCATTCGCGCCAGGTTCCTGGCGCGCGCGGCACGTTCTGGATGTGCGAGCGCTCACGGACCGACCCGTCCTTTCCGCGCTACCCGCGATTGCCCGTGCTCCGCTGCCGCGGCTACGAAGAAAAGGCTAAGCCAGAGCCTCCACGCGCATGAGCGCGATCGGGTGAGCGATGTTCGGGTCGAACGTCGTCGTCACCAAGCCGCCGGCCATCGACATCTCGGCGACCGCGCCAGCGTCGTTGACCGCGTAGAGCGTGGCCCCGTCCGGGCTGAGGGCCAGGCTGCGCACCGTCCACGACTCGAGGGCGTGGCGCTGTAGTCCTTGAGGAGGATCGCGGTCACGACGCCAAGCGCCGGGTTGGTGGCGTAAAGGTGATTGCCGTCCGGGCTGAGGGCCAATGACCAGTCGAGCGACGACCGGTCGGTGTCTGTGTAGCCGTTGCCGGGCAGGTCGAGGCAGACCGCGAACCCGGCGTCCAGGTTCAGCGCGTGGATGAAGGCGCCCTGGTTGGCGCGCGCATAGACGCTGAACAGCCACTGACCGTCGTGAGAGGCGACGCCGGTGAGCTTGAGCCCGTTCATCGCGTCGCCGCCGTCGTTCTTGTCGACCACGAAGTTCGGGTCGAGCGCTCCGCCGCCGACTGAGTAGACACGCACGTGGTAGTCGCTGCTGTTGATGTACTGGATGAGGAACAGTCGCTCGCCATCGTTGCTTATGGCGTCGAACTGGAAGTAGCCGTCGAGGTCGATGCTTCGCCTGACGTCCATGCCTGACGTGTCGAACATCAAGAAGTGCGACTTGCTGGGCAGGGTCTGCGCCTGGCGGTCGAATCTCTGGAGCACCAGCCAGCGCCCGTTCTGCGACAGGCCGCCGGGGATGCCGCTGTTGGTGGCCGGCGGGAGCATGTAGTCACCGGGCAGCCCGACGCGCATGGTCGTCGTCCCGGTTTCAGGGTCGATGTCGAGCAGGCTGCCGGACCGGACCGCGTAGTAGTGCTTCCAGTCGGAGGACGGCGTGCCGAGCGGCAGCTGATCGTGAGCTGCGCGAGACCGTGTGTCGATGAGCGCGACCATCGGAGCGTCCGGCCGCGCCGCCGCCTCGTAGAGACGGTAGTTGCCGGTGGGTGTTGCATCGGCGACACGCCCGCAGGCGCTCACAAGGATCAATGCCACCAGAGTCATCAGCCGCATTCGCATCGCCATCACCTCAGCTTCCATACACCGGCCGGCGGCCGTTGGTTCAGGCGAGTGTTCCCGCGACCTGCAGGGCTAGCTCCCTGGTCATGTGGCCTTCGATCCGTACGATCGTTCCGCCGTCGTCGATCACCAGCGTGTTGGTGGCCAGGCGCAGCGTCTCGAAGCGAGGCTCGTTGTTCGAGTCTACGAACACGAACATGTGAGGCTTGCCGGAGATCCACCAACCGTCGTGACCGTCGACTGAAACGGTCTCGACGGTCGTGTCGGGACCGGCCGTCTTTTCGAAGAACTGCTCGTTCACGCTGCCCCGTGCCTCCGTGACCAGCACGCCGACACCTGTCTCATTTGCGGTCGCGATGCCTGGGCGCGGGCCGTAGACAAGCGTGACCTCGCCCTGGCTTGGGCCGCCAGGCGGCATCAGGAGGTAAACGGCGTCGGGCGGGCCCAGCTGAGCGGGCACCAGCACCTGCCAGCCGACCGCGCTCTGCGCCGCCTCCAGCGTGGTCTGCTTTCCCAGACCGAGGTTCGACCCGAGCGTCCCGGATGGGAGCGGTGACGGTGTGGGTAGCGCCGTCGTGTGGCGCAGATTGGTGTGAAGGTTCACCCAGTCCGCGATCGCGGTTCGCGTCGGTGTGTAGGCCAGCAGCGTGGCGACGATTGCAAGCACGGCCACCGCCGCAAGGGCCCATCGAGGCTGGGCCCAGGCGCGCCGCGCCGGCCGGGTTTTGGACGCGACGGCGAGACTCAGCCGGGGTGTCGGCGGCCATTCGATGCTGCCGGCCATGGCCGCGAGCTGCTCCTCGAGGTCAGCCATTTGTCTTGTCTCCGACCCGCGCTCGCAGCCGGTCCAGCGCCCGGGACAGGCGCGACTTCACGGTTCCTTCAGGAATGCCGAGCGCGGCAGCGGTTTCCTCGCCGCTCAGCTGCAGGAGGTACCTGCTCGTGATCACGAGCCGGTCGTCGTCGCTGAGCTCGTTGACAAGGGCCAGGAGCCGCCGGTGCTCATCCCCGGCCAGGGCTGCCGCCTCGGGGGATGGGGCCGCATCCCCCGGGCGGAAGTCGTCCGCCAGCCGCAGCTGCAACTGGTGGCGCCGGCCGGCCGAACGGGCGCGATTGCGCGCCTCGTTGGCCACGATGCGCAGCAGCCACGGCCGCGGCTCGGCGCCGGTCCGGAACGTGTGCAGGGCGCGGTAGGCCTTGAACATGCCCTCCTGGGCGGCGTCCTCCGCCTCGGGGGCGGACCCGGTGATGACGTAGGCAACTCGGAACGCGACCTGCTGGTATCTCTGCACAATCTCCTCAAAGGCGCCCTGATCCCCGCGCTGTGCGCGAGCGAGCAGTTCGGCTTCGTCCGCTGGACGGCCCTCCATCGGATCGGAAGTACTACAAACCGGACCGGGGAGCGGTTCCGATCGCTTGCAACCCGGGCCGCCTTATACGTGTTAAGAGAGAGCGATGGATGGCGTGGAGCACGTCTTTGAGCGCATGGTGCACGACCACCAGGATCGACTGTATGCGCTCGGCTACGCCCTGACGGGCAACCGGCACGACGCTGAGGAGGTCGCGCAGGACACGCTGCTGCGGGCCTACCGGGCGCTCGTTAGGTATCCGCCCGAGCGCGTGCGCGAGCTGAAGCAGCGCGCGTGGCTGCACCGGATCGCCGTCAACGTGGCCCGCAACCGCTACCGCCGGCCAGGGCCGCGAATGGTCGAGCTGAACGGCAGCGAGCAGGACGCCGCGCCGGGCCCGGAGACGAGGGCGTTGCAGCGGATCGAGCTGGACGGCGTGGCGGCAGCCCTGGCCTGCTTGCCCGAGCGGTATCGCGAGGCGGTGGTCCTTCGCTGCGTGCAGGACCTTTCCTACGCGGAGGCTGCGGAGGTGCTCGGGCAGCCGGTGGGCACAGTCAAATCCAATGTGCATCGAGGTTTGCGAATCCTGAGAGGTGAGAACAATGAGCGTTTCGACAGCTGACCTGAAGAGGCTCGGCGAGGTGAAGGCGCCGGCCGGGCTGGCGCAGCGGGTGCTGGCCGGCGCCGGCCTCGCTGACGAGTACGCGCGGTTCGACACGGTGATCGGCGCGGTGTTCGTGGCGTGGAATCGCAGCGGCGTGTCGGCTGCGGCGCGCTCGAACTCCGCCCACGAGTTCGAGGAATACTTCCGCGCCGAGGTTGGGCGCCGGCCGTTGCGGGCGGGGACGCCCTCGCCCGAGATGGCGCAGCGCATCACCGACGAGCTGAGCGGCAAGCGGACCCTGCGTTTCGACCTTCGCGGACTCACCGAGTTCGAGCAGGCCGTGCTGCACAAGGCTCGCGAGATTCCGTACGGCCAGGTGCGACCGTACAGCTGGGTGGCGCGGGAGATCGGGCATCCGTCTGCGGTGCGCGCCGTCGGCACTGCGCTGGCGAACAATCCGATTCCGTACTTCATCCCGTGCCATCGCGTCGTGCGCGCGGACGGTGTCATCGGCAACTACGGTGGCGGAGGGCCGGAAGCGAAGAAGGCGATCCTCACGCTCGAGGGTGTCCGGGTGCAGTGGCTCGCCGATCTGGCGCGGGCCGGCGTCCGGTACCAGGGCGTGAAGACGACCGGTGTGTACTGCTATCCCACATGCCACCACGGGCGGCGCGCGCTGGAGCGCAATGTGGTGCTGCTGCACGATGCCGAGGAGGCGAAGGCGGCGGGCTTCCGGCCGTGCAAGAGCTGCCGCCCGATGGCCGCTTAGCTGAGCGAGTAGATCGCGGGTAGCTCCCTCCCCACCGTGTGGGGAGGTCGACCCGGCTCGCGTTGCGAGCCCAGGTCGGGTGGGGGCGAGGTACTAGCTAAGTGAATAGATGGCCGGTAGCTCCCGATATAGGCCCGCGTAGTCGAGCCCGTACCCGATCACGAATCGATCCGGGATCGTGAAGCCGCGGAAGTCGATGTGGACCTCGACTGAGCGTCTTGCCGGCCTGTCCAGCAGGGCGGCGAGCCGCAGCGACGCCG
>VBFW01000062.1 GCA_005880525.1 Chloroflexota bacterium
GTACGGCTTCCAGAAGCTGGCGACCGAGTACTTCGCCAAGGGCGCGCACGAGCAGTACGGCCTGCCCTACACGATCGTCCGTCCCTTCAACTGTGTGGGCGTCGGCGAGCGGCGGGCGCTGCGCGACCACGAGGTGATGAGCGGCAACGTGAAGCTGGCGATGAGCCACGTCGTTCCCGACCTGTGCCAGAAGGTGCTCAAGGACCAGGACCCGCTGCACATCCTCGGCGACGGCAGCCAGGTCCGGCACTACACGTACGGCGGCGACCTCGCGCATGGCATCCGCCTAGCGATGGAGTCCGACCGCGCCGTCAACGAGGACTTCAACCTCTCGACCGCGCGCTCGACCACTGTGCGCGAGCTGGCCGAGGTTATCTGGCGCAAGGTCCACGGGCCCGACAAGCCGCTGCGGCTGGAGTCAGATCGTCCCTACGAGCACGACGTGCAGATGCGCGTGCCCGACGTGCGCAAGGCGCGCGAGGTACTGGGCTTCGACGCGACCACGTCGCTGGAAGCGATGCTGGACGAGGTCATCCCGTGGGTGAAGTCAGAGATCGAAGCGGGGCGCATCTGACCCCGGCTCTCTCGGTCGTCGTGCCCGTCTACAACGAAGGCGAGAACGCCGCCGAGACGCTGCGCGGCATCGTCGAGCACGCGCACATGCGACCGCTCGAGGTGCTCGTCGTGCACGACTTTGACGAGGACACGACGGTGCCGGTGGTGCGGCGGCTGCAGGCAGAGATGCCCGAGCTCGCGCTGCACCGCAACAAGATCGGACGCGGCGTGCTGAACGCGATCAAGTCAGGTCTGGCGGCGGCGGGGGCGCCTTACGTGCTGGTCACGATGGGCGACGCGTCCGACGACCCGGCCGACATCGACGCGATGTACGAGCTCGCGAAAGGCGGCGCCGACGTGGTGGCCGGCTCGCGCTACATGCGGGGCGGACGGCAGCTCGGCGGCCCGCTGCTCAAGCGCAGCATGTCCCGCGCGGCCGGGCTGTCTCTGCACTGGCTGGGTGGGCTGCCCATTCACGACGCGACGAGCAACTTCCGCCTCTATTCGCGCCGGCTTCTCGACCAGGTCACGATCGAATCGACCGGCGGCTTCGAGCTGGGGATCGAGCTGACGGTCAAGGCATACCTGCTCGGGATGCGGGTCGCCGAGGTGCCCACCACCTGGCGCGACCGGACCGCCGGCAAGAGCCGCTTCCAGCTGTGGAAGTGGCTGCCGCGCTACCTCCACTGGTATTGGCGTGGGGTCGGGGGCCGGCTCGTGCGTTAATCACGAAGAGCCATGTTGTGTCTGGCCGCGCGCCTGACCCTGGCGGCGGTCGCGGCCGTCTCGATGCTTCCTGCGTCCACCGCCATGGCTGCGCCCGATCCGAAACCCCACCTCAGCCAGGTGCTCGCCGAGCCTCCGACCACCAGCTACGTGGAGCTCACCTCCCACACGCCCGGCATCCTCGAGGGGCCGTTTGACGCGGGCACGCACGCCTCAATCGGCGGCATCGACATGCAGAGCACCATCAACACCCTCGCGAAGGACGGCTTCATCTCCGGGTTCGGAAGGGCGTGGGTCCAGCAGTCGCCGAGCCGGGTGATGGTGGAGATCGTGGTGGCGTTCACCGGCGGCGATGGCGCGAAGCAATGGCTGCAGCAGTCGCAGGACGCAGACATGACCGACCCGACATTCCAGCACTCGATCACGGTCGACGGCATCGAGACTTATTACGGGGCTCGCATGTCCGACTCGTCGAGTTACTTCGCTGACGCGTTCCTGTTCGTAAAAGGCAACGACGGGTTCCTCGTCAGCACCATCTCGGGCTTCGACGACCTGGGCGACTCGGCCGCTGCCCAGACGCGAGTGCAGTACCGGCACGCGCCCGCCTACACCATCCCACCTTCAGGCTGGCCCGGCGCGAAGATGGCGCCGCTCACGATCGCCAGCGCTGCCGCCCTCGCGCCGCGTGTGACAGCGTGGCTCGTGGCAGGTGCGGCGGTGTGGTGGCTCGGGCTGATAGGCGCCCGCCGTCACCGTCGGTGGCGCGCCGCACGCGCGCTTCAGGACTCGAGCGGCCTGTAGTTCTTTCTGTAGAAGTCCCAGTACTCGCCTGATTTCAGGGGCCGCCACCAGTCCTGACGGTCCTGGTACCAGCGCACCGTCCGGTCCAGACCCTCGGCCAGGTTCACGCGCGGCTCCCAACCGAGCCCGGTGATGCGCTCGATGTCGAGCGCGTAGCGGTAGTCATGGCCGGGGCGGTCCGCGACGTAATCGATCATGCTGCGCGGCTTGCCCATGATGTCGAGCACCGCCTCGGCCACCTGCCTGCCGCTCGTCTCGACACCGGTGCCGATGTTGTAGACGCTCCCCGCCGGTGCCTCGTGAAGCACCATGTCGATCGCGCGGCAGTGGTCCTCGACGTGAACGAAGTCGCGCACCGCCGACCCATCCTTGTACAGCGGGAGCTTCATGCCGTCGATCGCGTTGGTGATGAGCACCGGAATCAGCTTCTCCGGGTACTGAGAGGGCCCGTAGGTGTTGGAGCCGCGCGTGACCAGCACAGGCAAGCCGAAGCTCTCCGCGTATGCATGAGCGATGTGCTCGCCGCCGGCCTTGCTCGCCGAATAAGGGCTGCGCGGGCGTAGCGGATCGGCCTCGCGCGAGCGGCCCTCGGGCACGTGGCCGTACACCTCATCGGTGCTGACCAGCAGGAAGACCTCATGCCCGTGCTTGCGTGCGGCCACGCACAGAACCGCGGTGCCGCGGACGTCGGTCTCGACGAACGCAAACGGGTCGAGGAGGGAACGGTCGACGTGCGTCTCGGCCGCGAAGTTGACGATCGCATCGACGCCGCCTGCCAGCTGGTCGACGAGGCCGTCGTCGCAGATGTCGCCCTTGACGAACCGGTAGCCCCGCTGTCCCTCGAACTCGGCGAGGTTGGCAGGGTTGCCCGCGTACGTGAGCTTGTCGAGCACCGTGATCTCTATCTCCGGCCGTGTCGAGCGCAGAAGGCGCACGAAGTTGGACCCGATGAAGCCCGCGCCCCCAGCGACAAGGAGGCGTTTGAGAGAACGCGCGCTCACTTGATGGGCGGGCCCGCGGTCCAGTCGTAGCCGATCGAAGGATCGTCGTGCGGTATGCGGCCCTCGTCGTCGGGGTCGTAGACGCTCGACGTGATGTACAGCAGGTGGCTGCGCTCCAGCGCGCGGCATCCGTGCGCGACGCCTGGCGGGATCTTCACGCATGCCGCGTGGCCGTCGCCCATCAGGAACTCCATCAGCGTGCCTTTGGTGGGCGACCCGTCACGCGTGTCATACAGCGCGGCCCTGACCGCGCCGATCACGTACCACCAGTCCGTCTGCTTGCGGTGAATGTGCCAGGCCTTCGCAGTGCCGGGATACATCAGCGAGTGGCTCCACTGCCCGAAGTGATCGAAGAAGGCGTCGGTCTCGCGGATGATCTCGCGGAAGAATCCACGCTCGTCCGCGTGCGTCTCCAGCTCCTTCAGCTCCACGCCCTCGATTGCCGGTTTTTCGCTAATCGCG
>VBFW01000063.1 GCA_005880525.1 Chloroflexota bacterium
CACTCGCGTGGTTGAAGGCGCCTGGAATGCCGCGACCGCCGGCACTCGCGGCATCTCGACGGCCCAAGCCCCGCGTTGTGCGATACATGTCACGTGCGAGTCCGCGACGATCCGCTCCATCCGGACCCGGGTTTCGCTGATCTCTTTGCAGCCCTGCCAGACGAGGAGGACCTCTTCCCGTGGCTCGATTGGTGCCGATCCGCGACGCCTCCGGTGCTCTATCTGGGGATCGGGACCGGACGTATCGCAGTCCCTCTGCACCGCGCTGGAATCGAGCTGGTGGGAGTGGACGCTCATCCAGGGATGCTGGCCCACCTACGCCGGCGGGACGCCGGAATCCAGGCCCACCAATCGCTGATCGCGAACCTCGCCCTCGAGTGCAGGTTCGACCTCGTCATCGGCCCGTCGAGCATCCTCGCCGATGACGAGAACCTCGCCGCTGCCGTGCGCCACTTGCAGCCGCGTGGCCGGGTGGGTTTGGAGCTGATGAATCCGCACTGGCTTTCCTCCGGCCGGCATGACGGCGTGCGCCTGCGTCGAAAGCCGGATGGCTCGAGCGAGATGGAGGTGGACTACCGGCTACCCGATGGCAGTGTTGTCGTGCAGGTCGTGGATGACATGCGAATGGGCCCCGCGCCCGAAGAAACCGAGGAGAGGCTTGACCGTTTCGGCCTGACCCTGATGTGGATGGGCGCACGGGAGGACCAGGACCTCGAGGACAGCCCTACCTATTTCGTGCTGGCCTCACTCACCTGAGCGCGTATTCCGCGCGCTGTTGCGAAGCTAGTGGCCGGCCGTGTCGGCGAAGATCCTGTAGCTCCCGACATCGCGAAAGCCCATTCGCAGATAGACCGGATGTCCCATCGGCGACGCTTGCAACGCCGCCCGCGTTGCGCCCATCTCGTAACCCGCGCGCATTACTGCCCAAGTCACCGCCGCGCCAAGTCCTCGGCCGCGCGCGTGCTCGAGAGTTCCCACCAGGCCGATGCCGGCGACGCCGTGGCTGACCATTGTCCAAGCCGCGGCCACCGGCCTCCCATCGCGATCGCGGGCGACGACCGCCCCGGTGAACGGAGAAAGGACGGCTTCCGGACGCGACAACACGCTCGCAACCTCTTCGGGCATATCGAACGGCACCGCCACCGCCTCCTCGACGTCGCGGACTCCCGCCGCGTCCGTCACGGGAGCGATCGTGTAGCCGTCCGGCACCGTGAAGTCCGGCAGTGGCCCCTCGTAAACCATCACCGGCAAGTCCAGCATGCGTTTGAGGCCGCGCTCCCTCGCGGCAGCCTCAAGATCGTCGTCCTTGCCCACGCGTACGTGCACTGAGTACATGTGGCCGACCTCGGCAAACCAGCGGTCCGCCAGATCGAATATCTCGTCTGCCGGCGGACGTGTGTCGCGAGTGCGGATCAAGCCGTTAATGAGCGCGGGCGACGGATGAGCGCCCGACCACATCACCAGGCCGTCGACCTCGAGCACGCGGCCACCCACGTTGCGCGAGATGCCACGGCACATCTCTGCGAAGTTGAGATCGGCCAGCGCCAGCTTGTCGACGGTCATCGTTTCATGACCTCCTTGTAGGCGAGGGCGACGCTTTTCGGCACGACCATCCGCCACGCGTCGAGGACCAGCTCACGCATCTCCTTCTCGTCGATGGCGTTCATGCGAACAAGCACCCAGTGATAGCGGAGGTCGCCGCCCTCCGGCAGCATGAACTTGTCGGGCGCGCCTCCGACCAGCCAGTCGCGCTGGTCCTTCGGGAAGCCGAACCCCATGACGGTCCCATCGCGAGAGAAGGACACGTACACGATGCGGCCGACATAGAACTTCACCCTGCCGCCGACGAATCCCTCAGTCGTGCGCGGCAGGGTCATCGCAAGTTGACGGACATCGTCGACGGTCACCACCGCTGATCAGATTCCCAGCAGCCGTTCGGCGTTCGCGTGCGCGATCTTCTCTCTGTCGATTCGCTCAATGGTGCCGCGTCCAGGAACGCCCGGCCTTCCTCGTTGCTGCTGTACGTATTTCTCCCAGATCCTCCAGCTTCGAAACACCTCAGTGCCCAGGCGCAGGCCTTTCTCACCGAGCTCGCGGGTCCGTCGCGCCCAGTCGCTGGACTGGGTCGCCGCTCTGATCCGCGGATCGACGAAATGCTCCTCGACCGCGATCGTTCGCATCTCCTCAGATCAGACCACAATGTGAACCCAGATCAATGGCCCATCCGCTAGTCGAGCAGCTCCGCTTCACGCGCGGCGAGTGGCGCCGTGGCCTGACGGCCCTGACCGAGAAGGAAGGCTCCAGACACTTCGGGCAGATGAACTCGATCGGCTGGGTCGTCGGCCACCTCGCGTGGCATGAGCAGCGCACCCTGCTGTATCGACCTCAGGGCATTTTGCTCGCGCCCGAGCTGCAGGAGGAGTTCTTTTCAGGCGCGCCCATGAGCACGCCGTCGATCGCAAAGATGCTGCGGCTCTGGCGGAAGATCACCAAGGTGTCGGAGCCCTTCCTCGACTCGCTCAGCACCAAGGACCTGTTGAAGGATCTGCCCCTCAACGGCAAATCGGTCGGCCAGACGCAGGGCGACGTCATCAGGCGAATGACGTACCACTACTGGTTCCATATCGGCGAGATCCAGGCGATCCGCCAGATGCTCGGACACAAGAAGCTGCCCATCTACGTCGGCAGCCTCGAGGCGAAGGCGCCCTACCGGCCCGAGCCTGACTAGCCTTTCGCCATCACCGCGCGCAGCTGCGCGGGGCTGATGTTCGCGCCGGAGCAGATGAGCGCGACGCGCTTGCCGCGCAGACGGTCGCCCAGAGCCGGCGACAGCATCGCCGCGAGCGGGGCGGCCCCCGCGGGCTCGACCAGGGTGCGCGTCTTCTCGAGCATGATCGCGACGGCGGCCAGGATCGACTCGTCGCTCATCAGCACGAAGTCGTCGAGCAGCTCGCGCAGGATGCGCTGGGGCAGCTCGAAGGCGGTTCGCGTCGAAAGGCCCTCCGCGACAGTGGTGTTCGGCCGCTCGACGAGCTTTTTCTCGCGCCATGAGTCGTGCGCGGTGGGCGCCTGGGCCGACTGCACCGCGATGACCTCGATACCCGGCCGCGTCGCCTTGGCCACGATGGCCGCGCCCGCCGCGCCGCTGCCGCCTCCGATGGGCACGATCACGGCGTCGATGTCGGGGCGTTCCTCCAGGATCTCGAGCGTGTGCGTGCCGACGCCCGCGATCAGGTGCGGTTCGTCGCCGGAGTGGATATAGCGATAGCCGTGCTGCGCCGCGAGCCGCTCGCAGTGCTCGCGGGACTCGTCATAGTCGCGGCCCTGCAGGAGCACCTCGGCGCCGAAATCGCGCATGGCCTCGACCTTCACCGGATTCGCGCCTTCGGGCGCGACCACAGTGGCACGCACCCCAAAGATCCGCGACGCAAATGCGACCGACTGGCCATGGTTGCCAGTCGAGGCGGCGATCACGCCGCGCGCCCGCGTCGTGCCGTCCAGCTGCGAGATCAGATTCACGCCGCCGCGAACCTTGAAGGCGCCGGTCGGCAGCAGGTTGTCGTGCTTGACCCAGACCTCGGCGCCGGTCAGCCGGTCGAGGGACGGGTAATTGCGCAGCGGCGTCGCCGCGAGATAGGCGCGAATTCGATCCCGGGCCGCCACGACGTCAGCGAGAGTCGGCGCCTCGAGCGCCACCTTGGCCATGCCGTTTATTTTGGCTTGCAACGGGCCGCCGGCGAGCCGACAATCGGTGGAGACCTGCGGGGATGCCGGTGGCTGCCGGGTTGAAAACGGAGGGCGTAGGTGAAAGCCAATCTGGGTCGCAAGCTGTCCAATCTCGCCGCTGCCTTAAGCGTGGTCGCAACCGCGTTCGCGGTCGGTTCAGGTGGGGCCCCACCCGTCGCCGCGAGCACCGGTGGATGCCAGCTCAACTCGGCACACGGACAGATCCAGCACGTCATCAACATTCAATTCGACAACACGCACTTCAATCGCGACAACCCCAACGTGCCGTCGGACCTCGAGCAGATGCCGAACCTGCTCAATTTCATCGAAAGCAACGGCACGCTGCTCACCAACCACCACACCCCGCTCATCTCCCACACCGCGACCGACATCCTGACGTCGTTCACCGGCGTTTACGGCGACAACATGGGTGTGCCGGTCTCGAACAGCTTCCGCTACTTCAACCCGGACGGCACGACCAACACGGGCGTCTCGTTCGCGTACTGGACCGATCCGATCTTCGACCCGGCCACGTCCACCCCGACCGACCACAACTTCAACATGCTCACCGCGGGCGGCAAGAACGCTCCAGCGCCATGGGTGCCGTACACGCGGGCGGGCTGCAACGTCGGCCAGGTGGCCACGGCCAACACGGTGCTCGAGAACATCGCCACCGACATCCCGACGAGCCGGGCGGGTACACGGGCTACACGGGTCTGTTCGGACACAAGTACGTGGCACCGCAGATCAGCCCCAGCGGTCCGATGACCGATCTCGACGGAAACGTAATCCAGGATCCCCAGCATCGCATCGGCTTCCCCGGCTTCGATGGAATGGCGGCGAAGGTTTCTCTTTCCTACGTTGCATCCATGCAGGAGCACGGCATCCCCATCACCTACGCGTACATCTCGGATGCGCATGACAACCACCCGACCGGCCCGGCCTACGGCCCCGGCCAGGCTGGATACGTCGCCGCCCTGAAGGCGTATGACAGCGCGTTCGGCCAGTTCTTCACGCGCCTCGCCAACGACGGCATCAACAAGAGCAACACCCTGTTCGTTTTCACCGCGGACGAGGGCGACCACTTTGTCGGTGGCGCTCCGAGCCCGGCCGGCTGCGATGGTGTCAATACGCCATGCACGTACAGCCAGATCGGCGAGATCAACGCCAACCTCGCCGGGCTGCTGGCCACCGAGCGTGGCAACACAACTGCATTCAAGGTCCACTCCGACGACGCGCCCACGGTCTACATCACCGGCAACCCCGCTCGTGACGCCGCGGTCACGCGGACGCTCGAGCACGACATGAGCGCGCTCACAGCCGTCAACCCCATCACCGGCAACACGGACACCATCGCTCAGTTCTTCGCCGACCCCGTGGAGATGCGAATCCTGCATATGGTCACCGCTGATCCGGCGCGCACTCCCACCTTCACGCTCTTCGCCGATCCCAACTACTTCCTGTTCGCCGCCGCCCCCAACTGCAATTCGCCATGCGTGACCGAGGTGCCCGGCTTCGCCTGGAACCACGGTGACGTGCAGTCCGACATCACGACCACCTGGCTCGGCATGGTCGGGCCCGGCGTGACCAACCTGGGCATCGACAACACGACCTGGTCGGATCACACAGACATCCGGCCGACACTCATGGTCTTGCTCGGGCTCAAGGACGACTACTCGCACGACGGCCGCGCGCTTACCGAGGACCTCGACGGCTGGGCACGGCCGGAGGCCACCCGGCTGAACGGCGGCTACGCAAGGCTGGCCGTGATCTACAAGCAGATCGACGCGGCAGTCGGGCAGTTCGGGCTCGTGACGCTGATGGTGTCGACGGACGGCATCAACGGCAACGACAGCCTATACGCACAGAAAGAGAGCCAGCTCAGCTCGCTCAACAGTCAGCGTGACGCGCTGGCCGCTCAGATGATCGCGCTGCTCGAGGGCGCCGAGTTCAACGGCCAGGCCATCACCCAGCAGCAGGCCAAGGCCCTGGTCGCTCAGGGGCAGGCTTTGCTCGGGCAGGCCAACGCCCTGCTTTCGTAAGTAAGTCCTGTTGGGGCGGACCTCGGTCAGGTCCGCCCCAGTTCTTTTCTAGCGCAGCTCGAACACGGGCCGGCTCGACGCCGCGCCGGCAGGATCTCTGAGGATGTCGCTCGCGCCAAGCAGGCCGAGCAGCCACCGCTTGATCGCCGAATTCCCCACGTACGGCACGACCACGTTGGCGAAGAAGTCGGCGGCCTCCGCCTGCGTCAGCTCGACGGCGTGCAGGCTGTCGCGCCGGCGGCCGGTCGTGAGCACCGCCTCGCCGGATGCACGCAGGTTGCGCACCCAGTTGACATCGCCGAAGGTGCCGATCACCCAGCGGCGGCCGCCGCGGGCCACCACCGCGACAGGGTTGGTGCGCATGAGCCCGGACTTGCGCCCCCGCACGGTCAGCAGAGCGTTGGGACCGAGCGGCACGCCCATGCGGATCAGGCGCAGGGCCAGCGGGCTGAACACTGGAACGAACGACGGAACCTGCAGCCGGGACTGCGTCACCACATTCTCACCTCGAAAGTCAATCATTTGATTGACTAATACGATAGCACGTCGGTCAATCAGTTGCTTGAATGCTTCCGGGCAGGTGCCCGCACTGATCCGCCCACCCCCAGCCAGCGCTCCAGCTGACGCAGGGCCTGGTCCCCTCGTGCGCCGGTCGACGCCACGGGCAGCGTCAGGTTCCTCAGCGTTGCCACCACCATGGCGGCAACCTCATCGCTGTCCATCTCGGGCCGGAGGTTGCCCTCCTTGACGGCCCGGCGCAGCAGGCTTCGCACGGTGCGGTGCCAGCCTTCATTGGTCTCGCGCATGATCCGTGGTGCGGAACCGCTCCATCGCGTGCTCGACCACGCCCTCGATCAGCTTCTCCTTGGTCGGGAAGTAGTAGTGCAGCGTGGCGATGTTCACGCCCGCCTCGCCTGCGACCTCGCGGGTGCGCAGCCCTTCGAAGCCGTGCTCGGCGATCTGGTTGTACGCGGCGCGCACCAGCGCACCGCGGCGATCCTTCTGCGTCGCCGCCTCGGCCATGGCGCCCAATTAAACACTTGATTGGTAAGGAGCCCGCGGGTACTGCGAACGAGGCTGTTGTTCTCTTGGGTGATGAGACTCCGCATCTTTCGCCTGCTCACGGCAGTCGGCCTTGGCGCCGCAGCCGCGTACCTGCTCGACCCCGAGTCCGGGGAGAAGCGGCGCAAGGACCTGCGCAAGGGCATCCAAAAGGCGAAGAAGATGGGCCGCAAGGCCCGCATCGAGGCTGGCCTCTAGCCGCCAGGGCCTTCGCGGGTGTTCACCCGATCGTGCCGCGCCGGCCGCCGGGCGGTACGGCCGTCCCGCCACGCGTTTCTAGCTTGAGATGGCGCAAACAACAGTCCTCGCACTGTTCAAGGACAAGCGTGATGCCGAGGCCGCGGTCCGCGCGCTGAAGTCGGCACGCTTCGACTCGGCACGCCTCGGCGTCGTCGACCCTGGGAAGGCGCATGTGCAGGAGTTCGGCAAGATGGCTGTGGCGGGCGTGGGGGCGGGCACCGCCGTCTGTGGGGTGCTGGGCGTGGGGCTCGGCATCGCCGTGGCGGGAGTGCTGCCCGGCACGCATGCCTGGCTGTCCGGCGGGTGGTTCGTGCCGTTCATGTTCGGACTCACCGCCGCGGCCACGGGCGCGCTCGCAGGCATGCTGATCAGCCAGTCGGTCTCGAGGCAGAACGCGCTGTACTACGAGGAAGAGGTCGAAGCCGGACGCACGCTGGTCACCGTCAGGTCCGAGGCCGGCCAGGCGGAAACCGCGCGCAGCATCCTTCTCCAGGAAGGCGCGTTCGAAGCTTCGCCGATCGACGCCCCAATCCAGAAGGCTAGCTAAGCCCACTTCGCCGCGGCCCACCATATGCTGGGCCGCATGTTGTCGCGCGCAGGCGCTGTGGGTGTGGCATGCGTGCTGCTGGCGGCGCAAGTTGTCTCCGTCAGCGCTGACGCATTGACCTCCGACTTGATCCCGGGGCCGCCGGACGGTTCATGGCAGGTCTACGCGGAGGGCACGGGCGCGAAGACCAAGGACGACATCTATGGCAGCAAGGCCAGCACCGTTTCGGGTTTCGTCGACGCTTACGACAAGTCCTGGTCGAATGATCCGGCTCAAGGCCTGGTCGACCGGCTCGAGCGGTTCTCCTCGGTCTTCTGGGCATCGGTCAGGCTGAGCGAGTCCCGGACCGCGGCCCGCGACAACAAGAGTCACAGCTCCTTCAAGGTCGTCTCCGGGCTCGGGAGCTCCGCGTACGAGGTGACCGACCCCGCCGACAGCCAGGGATACCTGTCCGACACGATCGTGATGACACAGGGCGATTACGTCTCGGTCGTCGCCATCGCGGCCAAGTCGGAGCCGGACCACGCCACGCTGCTGGACCAGGCGCACCGGCAGGTGGCGATGATCCCCGTTCCGAAAGCCGAGTACAACGCGATCGGCCAGGGAATCGTGTCGGGCATGGTGTGGGTCGCCATCGGGGCGGGGGTGCTGACGATGATCCTGGCCGCGATCGTGATCATCGTCGTGCTGCGAAGGCGGCGTCCGACGCTGCAGCCGGCGCTTGCGCCGGTGAGCCTTTCGCCTGACAAGCGCTACTGGTGGGACGGCACGTCCTGGCAGGACACGTCCGCGCGGATGCCGCCCGGCGTGCCGCTGTCACCGGACGGCGCCCAGTGGTGGGACGGCGTCTCCTGGAGGCCCCGCCCACCGGGCTGACGCCGGCTACACCCCGATGTCCTTGCGCGCGAATCGCAAGGAGCCGAGCGCCAGGGCGACGGCGCCGACGCCGACCACGACCGCCAGGTTCGCCAGCTCCACACCGTGAAGAAGCGGCGTCCCGTAGTAGTAGAAGGGCGAGAGGCGCAGCGTGGCGTCGGGCCACTTGAGGTCGGGCCCGATGAAGCTGATGAAGAACCAGGCCGCCAGCAGGAAGCTCAGAAGGCCGGTGTCGGCTGCTGTGCGCAGCCAGCCCGCGGCGAGGTAGCCGACGGCTGCGATCAGCAGGCCGAGCGGGATCATGCCCAGCGTGGCCGCGGCAAGGTTGCCGCCATCCAGGGCCACCCCTCCGATGGCCGCGGCGACAGCCGCGGTCGCAAGCGTCACAACCCCGACGATGACCGTGGCGGTGGCAAGCGCGGCGAAGCGGCCGAGGAGCACAGCGTGCCGCGACTGCGGGGTCGAAAGCACTATCTCCAGCCGGCCCTCGTCCTCGTCCGCCGACCAGCGGTTGACCTGCGTGACCGCGAACGCCATGAGGAGCACCGGCATGAGCTCGAACATAGCCCCGAGGAGTAGCCCGTTCAGCCCGGTGGAGCTGCCACCGCCGATGTTCTTCAAGACGTCGATTGCCGGCGAGCCCTGAGCGCCCGCCAGCAGTGCGTTCATCTTGTCCGCGAGCTGGTGGACCGCAACGATCATCCACGCCGCAAAGGCAGCGAAACCGAGCGTCCACCAGAATGTCGGGACGGCGATCATGCCCAAGCTGCGCATGTAGACCGATCGCAGCGACCAGTCGCTGACCGGCAGCGACCTGCTCGGTGCAGCGGGACGCGCGATGCGATCCAACCAGGGGATCTTCACCACGTCACCGACGTCCCTGCGCACAAACAACCAGATCCCGGC
The DNA here is from genome assembly GCA_005880525.1 of Chloroflexota bacterium. Lineage (GTDB taxonomy): Bacteria > Chloroflexota > Dormibacteria > Dormibacterales > Dormibacteraceae > CF-118. The sequence continues at coordinate 9,400 of VBFW01000063.1, forward strand.
TGCGGTGAGGAGAATCGCGATCGCGAGCATCCCGAGCATCCCGCCGGCGCTGGTGCCGTACCCGGTGATCAGGGCCTTGCTGAGGTTGTAGTAATAGATCGGCGACAGACGCGAAAACCACTCGGTGCCGGGGATGACCCGGTGCACCATGTCGACGACGATGAACACGACGAGCAGGGCTCCGGTGGCCCCCGCGGCGGGCCCGCGCTCGTGGGTGAACTGCGAGATCAGCAGCGCGACGCCGCCGAAGACCATGCAGATGAGCGCCAGGTCGAGCCCCCACATCAGGCCGTCGGCCAATGTGAAGTCACCCTTGAACGCGAGTCCGCCGAGGTAGGTGATCAGTCCTGAGATCAGACCGATGACGAGCAGCGCGCTCCACATCGCGCCGACCTTCTGGAGCGCGATGCTCAACCGCGTGCGAGGCGCCGAAAGCAGAACGTCCAGCGAGCCCCGATCCTCTTCACCACGCAGCATCCGGCTCGCGGCCAGAAGTGGCCATATGCATGCGATGAACACGAAGACGCCGATCTTGAAGGTGGCGTACCCACCGACGGTGTCTGCCTTGACTGGATCGGCGTTCCACGCAAACTGCGCGGCAATGCTCGCGAGCGCCGCGTGCTGCGCGGGTGTGCTGATGAGCGCGGCGACGCTGGCCATTGGCGAAACGATGGTGAGGCCCATGCCGACGCCCCAGCCGATGATGGCGATGCGGTAGTCGCGAAGCGTCTTCAGAAAGACGTTCCTAAACCACATTGGCTGCGACCTCCTTGGCCGGCCGGCCGTCGCGCTCGTAGTAGCGGAGGAACACGTCCTCCAGGCTCGGCTCGTAGCTGGTAAGCGAGATGACCGGGTAGCGGGCCGCGGCCTTGATGACCGCGTCCGCGGAACCCTGCATGGCGAGCCGCACCGCGCGGCCGTCGCTCAGCCTCTCGACGTCGGTCACGCCTTCGAGCTGCGGGAATGCTTCCACCGGCACCGGCTCCGCGAATGTGATGGTTATCTCGTAGTGCTTGATGTCCCTCAGGTCGTGTACCCCGCCGACCTTCACGAGCCTCCCCTCGCGGATGATCCCGACGCGCGTGCAGGTCTTCTCCACCTCGCTGAGAACGTGCGAGGAAAGGAACACGGTGCATCCCTCGTCGCGCGCCTCGCGGACCATGCCGTCGAACTCCTGCTGGTTGAGCGGGTCGAGGCCGCTCGTCGGCTCGTCGAGGATGAGAACACGGGGCTTGTGCATGAAGGCCTGGATCAGCACGACCTTGCGCTTGTTGCCAGTCGAGTACTGGCGGAACTTGCGGCCGGTGTCGAGGTCGAGCCGCTGCACGAGATGCTTCAGGTGCTTCTGGTCGA
>VBFW01000064.1 GCA_005880525.1 Chloroflexota bacterium
AACTCCCCGGCCCGGCCTGGGCGGCCACCGACGCGTTCGGGTCAGTCTGGATTACTGACCCGCAGGATGGGCTCCTCTTCAAGATCAAGCCTAACTAAGCGACTGCTGCCCGTCGCCCCGAGCAGGGCTGGAGGTGCGCGTCGTTGAAGATGAGTGATGCCACGACAGGGAGTACGCCTACCTCTCGACGTCCTTGACTCCCACGCGGACGGTCGGCTGGTCGCCAGGCCTGAGGGCCGCGATGGGGCATGGAACGGCCTGAGTTTTGTGGACACTTCCCCGTATCGGCTACATGTACTGTTGGCTGGGGAGGAAGGATTCGAACCTTCAACCTTCTGATCCAGAGTCAGCTGCGCTACCGTTGCGCCACTCCCCAACTCGGCTCAGGTTGAGGCTACGCCGAGAGCGCCTAATTCTAAGCAGGCCCCGTACAGCCCCACCCCTGATCTCTCCCCCCGATGCGGGGGAGGGTGCCGCTTGCCATATCGACGAAACCCGCCGGTCGCCAGCCGGCGAACTCCCGCCAGGCTCCCGGACCCCGCCTACTTGCGCGAAGTAGGGCCCAGCTCGAGCGAGCGCGAGGAGCGCTCGACATGCAGGGGCGTCGCCCCCATCAGGCGGTCGAACAGGTCTTCGAGCAGCACCTTGGCCTGATACAGGTTCACCGCCCAGCCGACCCCGAAAACCCGGTCGCTGAACAGCTGCTCAGACTCGGGATTCCAGTACGCCGTGCGTATGCGTTCCCATGTAGGAGGTCGGAAGTCGTAGGGTACGGAGCCGAACACGCGACCATGCCACGTGCGCTCGGCCTCAGGCTTGGCGAGCTCGGTCGCGACGGCAGCCACCACGAGCCCTACTACCGCAAGTCGTACCGCCCGGCGGATTCCATGCAGAGCCCCCATACTTCAAGGAGAGCGTAGCCCAAGTAACCGTGCACGTCCTGAACACGTTGAGGCAACCGGGGTAGATGGCCAAGAGGCTCAGATCGACGGCGGGCTGGTTGCGCTGGCTAACACCCGGGCTCGAGATCAAACGCTGGCTGCTGCTGCTGATGTTGGCGGAGCTGGTGCTCGTGCTCGGTGCCGCGTACGCCTTGAAGGAGCTCTACCAGACGGCCACGCTGCCGTACCAGTTCTACTACATCACCCTGCAGTTCTGGCCGTACTGGGCGCGCGCGACGGTGTTCGGCATCCTCGGTGTAGGGCTGCTGGCGTTCAGCTACCTGAAGCTCACTCAATCCGTTCTTGGTCCGTTCCTGCCCGGCACCAACATGGGCAGCATCGTCGAAGTCATCCATGCGTTCCGCCTGCGCGGACGTGGCCCGCGCATCGTCGCCATCGGCGGCGGCACCGGGATGTCCGCCTTGCTGCGCGGGCTCAAGACCTACACCTCGAACCTCTCGGCCATCCTCACCGTCGCCGACGACGGCGGATCTTCGGGACGCCTGCGGGACGAGTATCGCGTGCTGCCACCAGGCGACTTTCGCCAGTGCCTCATCGCGCTGGCGGACGCCGAGCCCTTGATGAAGCAGCTCTTCGACCACCGCTTCACAGAGGGATCCCTCAATGGCCACTCGTTCGGAAACCTCTTCATCATGGCGATGGCCGACGTAACCGGAAATTTCGAGCACGCGCTGCGCGAGTCCGGCAAAGTGCTCGCGGTTAAGGGCACCATCGTCCCGTCGACGCTGCAGGACGTGACGCTCGTCGCGTCCATCAACGGCAGCAACGTCGAGGGCGAGTCGAAGATCCCCAAGCAGAACGGAAAGATCAGTCAGGTTTTCCTCAAGCCCGACGGCGCTCAGGTCAACCCCGAAGCCGCGCAGGCGATCCTCGCGGCCGAGCTCATCGTCATCGGCCCCGGTTCGCTGTATACCTCCATCCTCCCCAACCTGCTCGTGGAAGGGATGGTCGAGGCGATCAAAGCCTCACCGGCGCTGAAGCTGCTCGTGTGCAACCTCGCGTCGCAGAGCGGCGAGACCGACGGCTACGGCGTCGACGATTACCTGCACGTCGTCCGCGACCACGTAGGGTCGAACCTCTTCGACTTCGTGCTCGTGAACTCGAACCACTCGCACATGCCGACGGGCGGCCAGTCTCAGGTGGTCTTCAGGCCCGAGGACGCCACGCAACATCCAGAGGTGCGGTTCATCGCCGCGGACGTGGTCAACATCCGCATCCCCTCGCACCACGACCCCGACAAGCTCGCGCGCGTGATCATGCGGAAGGTGTGGCAGGCTTAGGTACTCTCCTGGCGCGCCACCGCGCCACCAGCTCCACGATCGCCATCGCCACCGCCACATAGACGTAACCATCGAGCGCGTCCACCACGTAGTGCTCGCCGAGGTAGACGATGGACAGCAGCACAGCCAGGCTCCAGAGAATCAATCCGATCGCCAGCGCTCTATACCTCGACCATGCGTACGCGGCGGCCAGAGCAGGGAATGCGGCGTGCAGTGACGGGAAGGCGGCGAACCGGTTCGGGTTGAAGCTGTTGTAGATCTCCGAAACGAAGTACTGCCCGTCCCACAGTGCGCTGACTGTCTGATTGTTGATCTTCACCACCTGGCCCGGAAACTGATACCAGGGGGGCGCGCTTGGAAAGAAGAGATACGTGGCGAAGGCCAGCAAGCACATCAGGAGCAGCGCGGCGACGAAGCGGCGGAAGTGCTCACGGTGGTTCACCCAGAAGACGAATCCAACAACGATCGGCAGCGGGAAGTGCATGAAGTAGAAGAACATCGCGATCACGTCCTGCGGGCTGACGACGCCGGGGTGGTAGAACGCGTGCTGCAGGACGAGCGTTGGAATGGTGCCTCCGAACACGAAACGCTCCATCCCCGAGAGGTCGTACGGCGCGAACCCGGTCTTGGCCGCGAACCCTCGCATCTCCTCGTAGGCGAGGAACAGGATCAGAAATGGGAGCCAGTCGATGATGAAGCTGCGGCCGCGCCCGAGCGCGATGGCGATGAGCAGCAGGGCGAGCACGACCCACTCGGGCTCGATCGAGATGCCCCGCCACAGCATCACGCCGAAGATGAGAACCAGGTAGGCGGCGCTGCCGGCGAGGATGAGGCGCGACCGCTGCGGGGCGGGCCGCGGCTCAGTCTTTTCGGACAACCACCACCGCCGTGATCTCCACCGTGACCGAAAACGGGAGCGCGCTCGCACCGACGGCGGCTCGGGTGTGCTTTCCCGCATCGCCCAGCACGCCGGCGATCAGATCGGATGCCGCGTTCATCACCTTGGGTTGATCGCCGAAGTCGTCGGTCGACAGCACCCACCCGATCAGCTGCGCGACCTCGATCACGTTGTCGAGGCCGGCCGCGGCCTCGATTTGCGCCAGCACGTTGAGAGCCGCCGCCCGGGCGGCGTCCTGCGCCTGCTCGATGCTCACCAGGTCCGGGCATCTGCCAGTAAGACGCTCGCCATCACGCGAGGAGACCTGTCCGGCGATGAACAGCAGCGCCCTGCCTTCGCCGACCGGCACCAGCCGCGTCGGAATGTAAGAGGCCGCCGGCGGCGGGGGTGCGGGCAGCGTCAGGCCAAGCTCACGCAGCCGGTCGTGAGGTTTGCTCACAACGAAAACGTTAGCGGCGGCGGCTTCTGATTTGCGACACGAGCGCCAGCACGAGCACCGCGAGCGCGATGACTCCCAGCGCGATGTACGGCGCTTGCGCGGAGCTCAACCACTTGAACAGATCGAAGCCTGAAGGCTGAGCGCTGTGCGGGCGCGCACCGCTCGCGGTCGGCGTGACGCCCACCGGCTGTTGCGGGGTGCCGCCCGTGTCGTGATAGCTCCACAGGAAGACCGCATGGTCTGACGGTCGAAACGTGGCGACATAGAGGATCGGCTGCTCATCGCCCGACACCGCAAGCGCAGTCACGGACTGCAGCGGAGGTCGAAGCGAGCTGAAGTGCTGGCCGGAGTCGCCGGTGGCCCAGATGCCGCCTGACTGACCGCCGCCGCCGTCGCTGGTCACGTAGAACCGGTCGGAGTGCGCGGCCGTGAACCCGACCTGCGTGTAGTCCGTCGACGGCAGCAGCGCACCCGAGCTGAGAGATGTGAAGGTCGTGCCGTTGTCCTGGGATATGAACAGCCCAGTGTTGGTGCCGAGCACCAGCGGGCGCACGGTGCCGTTCGACGGCAGCGGGCCGGCGGCGATCCTGGTGATGATGGTGCCGCTGATCGCCGGCTTGAGCGCCGTCCAGGTCGCGCCTGCGTCGGCGCTCGTCCAGAGCGGAACGGTTCCTGAGGGACCACTGTCACCCCCGGCGATCAGGCGCACCGGCGGGTTGACCGCGGCCACAGCGATCGCGTCAATGCTGGACGTCGAAAGTCCAAGCGATGTCC
>VBFW01000166.1 GCA_005880525.1 Chloroflexota bacterium
AGCCTCGTCTCGCACTACGGGGTACTTGCCGTGCTCCTCCTGATGGCCGCGGAGAGTTGCGGCATCCCGTTTCCCAGCGAGGTCATCATGCCCAGCGCCGGGTTGCTGGCCGCCACCGGCCACCTGAACCTGGCCGAGGCGATCCTTGCCGGCACGGTCGGCAACCTGCTCGGGTCGCTCCTGGCATTCGCGCTTGCCGCCAGATTCGGCGAGCCGCTGCTGCTCGGCCCGGGCCGGTGGATCGGCATCCGCGCGCACCACCTCGAGATCGCGGACGGATGGTTCCAGCGTTGGGGGTTGTGGGCAGTGTTCTTCGGCCGCGTGCTGCCCGTGGTGCGCACGTACATCTCGTTTCCGGCCGGGCTCGCACGCATCAACCTGGTGTGGTTCTCGGTGCTGACTTTTGTTGGAGCGCTGCCGTGGTGCGCGGCGCTTGCGCTCGTCGGCTACACGCTCGGCAAGAACTACGAGCGCGTCAGCGGCCCGATCCAGCTGGCTGCGATCGTTGTCGCGGTGGTCGTGGCGATCGTGGTCGTCGCCTGGTACCTGCGCGGCCGATCGACCGCTGGAGCGCACGCAGCGTCTAAGTAAATCGCTGCAGCGCCAGGCGCGAGATGTCGCGCCGCGTTCCGCCTTCGAGCACGAGGTCGGCGGCGATGTCGCCCACGACGGGCGCGAACTTGAAGCCGTGACCTGAGCACGCGCTCACGATCGCCACGCGCTCCGACTCGGGGTGCAGGCCGATCGCGAAGTGCCGGTCCGGCGTGTTGGTGTAGAGGCACACCGAGCTGCGCGTCACGTGCCTCGTCACTCCGTGGAGATACTTGGTGACGAAGAGGCGCAGCGGATCGAGGTCGGCGTCGGTCGCGGTCCGGCGCACCGTGGCCGGATCGACAGTCTCGCCGCCGTGGTGCCGCGCCAGCTTGATCGACAGGCCGTCCAGCGTGGGCAGTCCGTAGACGTCGCCCTGCGGGGTCGCTTCGCGGATCCACACCGGGAAGCGCTCGGGGCTGAACCAGTCGGCGCCTGACTGAATCGCGAGCCAGACCAGCACCTGCCGCTCGACCTTGAGCGGAAGAAAAGGCACGAGCTCGGTCATCCACGGTCCCGTGGCGATGACCGCCGCATCGAACATCTCGGAACCCTGCGCGGTGGACACCTCGACGCCGTCGGACTTCGGATCCACGCCGGTCACCTTCGTGTTGCGCCGGACGTTCAGCTCGCGCGTCATCGCCGACACGATCGCTTCGACGCGCAGGAATCCGGCCTGCGGATCGAAGACTGCTATCTCGCCGTCGCCCACTGTGTGGCCGGGATAGCGGCGGCGCAGCTCGGACGCATCGAGGACTTTGACCTCGAGCCCATGCTCATTCGCCGCCGCCTGCGAGGCCACGACCGCCTCCGAGTCGGGCGCACCGATCATCAACAGCCCGGTCGGCGTGAGCAGCTGCTGCTTGGATTCCGCCTCCAGCTCACGCCACATGCCGAAGGTCTCTTTCAGAAGGGGCACGTACCAGGGACCTTCGAAGTAAGCGGTGCGCGTCACGCGCGACTCGCCGTGCGTAGACCCAATTTCGTGAGGCGGTGAATAACGATCGAAGCAGACGACCTCGGCGCCACGCTTCTGCAGCCGCCAACCCGCGGCGGCTCCCATCGCGCCGCAGCCGACGACCGCGACTCTCATGCTCGAATCCGCCTACTCGGGCGTCACCGTGGCGATCGGCTGGCCGGCCTTCACCGGGTCGCCTTCGCCGACGAGCAGCTCCTCAACGGTGCCGGTGACAGGTGAGGGAATCTCCGCGTTCACCTTGTCGGTGCGTGCCTCGACGATCGTCTCGCCCTCGGCGACGTGATCGCCCTTCTTCTTGGTCCACGCGCCGATGACGATGTCCTCGGCGCCCTGCAGGTCGGGCATCAGGATCTCGGTGACGCTCACGTGACCAATTCTGGGCTACGCCATCGAGACGACGTCCAGCAGCTCGTCGTCCCAGTAGTCGACGCGACCTTCAGGCATGAAGATGACGCGGCCCGGCTTCAGCGCGTCGACGAACTCCGTGTCATGGCTGACGATCACCATCGTCCCGGGCCACGCGGCCAGGGCGTGCGCCACGCCCACGCGCGACGGCGGGTCCAGGTTGTTGGTCGGCTCGTCCAGCAGCAGCACGTTGTGACGGCCGGCCACCAGCTGCGCCAGCGCGAGCTTTGTCTTCTCGCCACCGGAGAGCGTGCCCGCATCCTGGCGCGCGACGTCGCCGGTGAGCCCGAACATCCCGAGCAGCGCACGCAGCGCCGGCTCCTCCACGTCCGAGTGCTCACGCATCTGCGTCAGCACCGGCACGCCCGCACGAATTCCTTCGTGCTCCTGCGCGTAGTAGCCGAGTGACACCGAGTGACCGAGCCGGAATTTGCCCGCGCTCGACTGCGATTCGCCGGCGAGGATGCGCAGCATGCTCGTCTTGCCGGCGCCGTTGAGCCCCATCACCAGCAGCCTCTGGCCGCGCTCGACCTCGAACGAGACGTCGCGAAACACCAGCGGCCCGCCGTAGCCCTTGGCCAACCCTTCGACGGTCAGCGCGACCCGCCCGCTGCGCGGCGGATCTGGAAACGAGATCTTCACCTTGCGCTCGCGCCGCGGCGCGCTCACCTGCACCGCCTTCATCCTGTCGACCCTCTTGAAGATCGACTTGGCGGTGCGTGCACGTTTCTCGGTCTGCCTGCGCATGACCTCCGCTAGCACACTCAGGCGCTTGATCTCCGCCTGCTGGCGCTGCGCCAGAGAGGTCAGGCGCACCTCTTCCGCCTTGCGCGCCGCCTGGTACTGCGAGTACGTGCCGCGGTACTCGACCATGCGCCCCGCGTCGATGTGCAGGACGCGGGTGATGGCCTCGTCGAGAAGGATCAGGTCGTGGCTGACCACGATCACCGCCCCCCGACTCGTGCGCAGGAAGTCCATCAGCCACGCCTTGGCGTCGCTGTCGAGGTGGTTGGTCGGCTCGTCGAGCAGCAGCAGGTCGGCGTCGGCGAAGAGGGCGCGCGCGAGCTCGAGCCGCCGGCGCTCTCCGCCGGACAGAACACCCAGCGGCAGGTCGACGCGGCCTTCCTTAAGCCCTAGGCCCGCAGCGATCCGGCGGGCATCCGACTCGCCCGAGTAGCCGCCGTCCAGCCGGTAGCGCTCCTCAGCGTCGGAGAACCGCTGGACGTTGGCGAGTGACGGGTCCTTGTCCAGGACCTCGTGCAGCTTGACCAGCCTCTCGGCGGCGCGGTCGAGGCCGCGGCCGGAAAGGATGTGGGAGAGCGCCGAGTGCGTCGCCTCCGCGCGCGGCTTGGGGCTCTGTGGCACGTAGCCCAGGCTGCCGCGGCGCAACACCAGCCCGGCGACCGCGTCGTCCTCTCCCGCCAGCACCTTGAGCAGGCTCGTCTTGCCGGCGCCGTTGCGTCCGACCAGTCCGACCTTGTCGCCCGGCCCGACCGTGAAGTCGGCGCCGGTCAGGACCCGGCGTGCGGCGACATCGATGGCGAGGTTCCGAACCTGAAGCACCGGGCAATGTTACGTAGAGGGCAGTTCGTCGTTTCGTGAGTCATGAAAAAGCTGCTCATCGCCGCCGTGATCCTTGCCGCCGCCGTCGCCTGTGGCGAAGCATCTTCGAGCTCCCAGGGCCACCAACCCCTCGCCCTGTCCGACGGAACCGCTCAGCAGGCTCCTGACAAGTCGACCGCCGCCGTCCCACCTGGCCAGACCAGCTACGCGCCGAACCAGCCGGCCCCGATGCCGATCCAGGGCCCGCTCGTCATCAGGCAGGCGCAGCTGACCGTCAGCGTCTCATCCGGCTCGTTTGACTCCAAGCTCTCCGACGTGCGTCAGCTCGTCGAGCTCGAGCAGGGTTTCATCGCCGGCACCGACGCCCAGGTGAACCCGCAGGTCTCCGATGACCGCATCCGGACGGGCGTGATCAGCTTCATGGTCCCAGCGAAGAACTTCGACGAGACGATCGACGCGCTCGCGAAGCTCGGCAAGGTGCAGAACGAGCACATCAGCGGCCAGGACGTGAGCGCGCAGTACGTCGACCTGCAGGCCCGACTCGCCAACGCGGAGGCTCAGCGAAACGCGATGGCCGCGCTGCTGCAGAGGGCGCAGTCAGTGAACGACATCATCGCGATCCAGAATCAGCTGGGCCAGATCACGCAGCAGATCGAGCAGCTGAAGGGGCAGATCCAGTACCTCGACCACAACACATCGTTCAGCACCGTGACCGTCAACATCGTCGAGGCCGGCGCGCCGACGCCGGCGGCGGCAAGCGACAACTGGGGCTTCGCCACGGCCATCAGCGACGCGGCGCACAACTTCGTGACCACCATCAACTACCTGATAACCGGCCTCGGCGCGATCGGCCCGGTGCTGCTGCTGCTGGCCCTCGCCTACTTCGTATGGCGGCGGCTCGGAAGCCCGATGTGGCGGCGCGCCTAGAGGGCTTCCATAGCGGGCCGAAACAAAGGTCGTGTCCAGTAACCTGCACGGGTAACGCCCGTGAACGGTGACCCATCGAGGTTCGATTCGTGAGGCGAGCGATCGCACTGCTGATGCTGGTGACGGCATCGGCGGTCGCTTGCGGCGGTGCCTCTTCGACCGCGGCCACCACGCCTACGCCGGCGGCCAGCCCGAGTCCGAGCCCGAGCCCAACCGGCCTGCAGTTCGTGCTGGGCGGGATCCACACCAGCGCGTCGGGGAAGATCATGGTGACCACGGCGCCTACGTCGACGACCATCGAGCTGAACATCACGGGCCTGGCGTCGAACTCATCGCACATCTCGCACGTGCACTCGGGCAGCTGCCAGCAGCCAGGCGGAATCCTGTTCGCGCTGAACCAGGTGGTGGCGGACGGCACCGGAGCGGCCGACGCTCGCACCACGATCCAGGCGAAATATCCGCCCGCCAGCGGGCACTGGTACGTGGTGGTGCACGCGGGTCCGGACATGCAGGGCAGCAACGCCACCTACCTCATGTGCGGCAACTTGTTCTGAAGGCCCTTAGGTGACCTCGGAGCCGAGGCCGCCCGATCCGCCCGAGGAAGCAGTGCAGGGCCAGGTCGTCGAGCTGCCGGCGGCGTCGCGAGTCGCCGACATGGCGATCGACGAGCTCGAGATGATCTACGCGTTCATCTACTCGCGCGTCGGCAACCGGGCGGACGCCGAGGATCTCACGCAGCAGGTGGCGATGAAGGCCATCCCCCGACTGCGCCAGGGCTCGCCGGCGAGCGCCGTCCGCGGGTACCTCTTTGCAACGGCGCGCTCTGTGCTCGGAGGCTTCTGGTCGACCCGGCTCGGCCTTTCCGAGTCGGAGCTGCATGAGGACCTCGCGATGGCCATGCCGCAGAGCGGCTACTCGGAGGAGTCGGTCGAGCGGGTCAGGCAGGTCCTGGAGCAGCTTTCGGACAATTACCGCCGCGTCCTGGAGCTGCGTTTCCTGCACGGGTATTCCCTCAAAGAAGTGGCGGCTGAGATGCGCTCCACGGTGGGAGCAGTGAAGGTCATGCAGCTGCGCGCGCTGCGCGCGGCGGCAAAGGTGCGCCTCGATGGGTGAGCGTCCCGAGAGCCGGGTCGACCGCATCGTCAGCGGCCTGCTGCGCGGGCGCCGCCTGAAGCTGCGCGGGGGGGACGCCGAGGAGAAGGAGGCGATCGTCATGGCCGCGCGCCTCGCAGCCGCGCGCGGAGGGCCGCAGCGAATGAGCCCGGCGTTCCGGCAGCGGCTGGTGAAGCAGCTTCAGGCGACGCCGCCGGAATCCTGGATGACGCGACGCGCCGCGCTCGTGGCCGGGCTTGGCGTCGTGGCGGGGGCCGTCGGCGGAGGCCTGCTGGGGCGGTCGCTCGACGGCAGCGGCACCCAACCCGGCGCGGCCGCGGGCCATGTCGTGCGGCCGACGAACGGCCGCTGGGTCGACGTCGGCTCGGTCGCGGACTTCGTGCCGGGCGAGGCGCGCATGGTGAAAGCCGGAGCTGTCGGCGCGTTCGTGACGCGCAACGGCGACAGCGTGTCCGCGGTCTCGTCGATCTGCTCCGACCTGCCGTGCGAGCTGTGGTGGAATTCATCGCAGCACTCGCTGGTATGCCCATGCCATAACCGCGCGTTCACGGCGCAGGGGTCGTCGATCGGGACGTACAAGCTGCCGTCGCTGGACGTGGTGCAGGTGCGCGTGCGCGAGGGCCGCGTAGAGGTGCTGGGCGTATGAGCGGCCGGAGAGAGCACCGGCTGCGCCAGCTGGCGCTCGACCGCTGCCTGCAGATTCTCGAGGAGGCGCAGATGCGCGGCCAGGTGCGCGTGGACGGACCCCTGGGCGCGGCGCTCAGGCGGGCGCTCGAGCACTCGGGCGTCATCGCCGAGCACCGGCTCGAAGGACGCCGCCTCGATCGCGTGCTCGATGACATCTTCACGCTGCAGGCGCAGCTTCTCGGCCAGGAACCGGAGGAGCGGCGGCAGAGGACGGCGTCGTAGTCGCCCACGCGCCTGACGCGCCCGGCTGGGCTCGTGTAACTATGATGTGCGACCTGTGGCTACTTCCTTCAGCGAGTCGCCTTCGTATCTCCTGACCTCCGAATCCGTCACGGAAGGTCACCCCGACAAGATCTGTGACCAGGTCTCAGACGCGGTGCTCGACGGCATGCTCGCGCAGGATCCCGCGGCGCGCGTCGCCTGCGAGACCGCGATCACCAAGGGACTGTGCGTCGTCATCGGCGAAGTGACCACGCACGCGGAGCTGGACATCCAGCGCACCATCCGCGACACCATCCGCGGCATCGGCTACAACGCCGAGGCGATCGGATTCGACGCCGACCACGCACTGATCCAGGTCTATCTCAAAGAGCAGTCGCCGGACATCGCCGCGGGCGTGGGCCACTCGCTGGAGTCCCGACAAAGCGCAGAGCAGGGTGGCGACCCGTTCGAGCTGCAGGGGGCCGGCGATCAGGGGATGATGATCGGCTTCGCCTGCAGCGAGACGCCGGAGCTCATGCCGCTCACCATCTCGCTGGCGCATCGGCTCGCGCAGCAGCTCGCGAAGGTGCGCAAGAACGGCACGCTTCCGTTCCTGCTGCCAGATGGCAAGACGCAGGTGACCGTGGAGTACGAGCGCGGCCGGCCGAAGCGGATCGAGGCGGTCGTGGTGTCGACACACCACACGTATGACGTGACTCAAAAGCAGATCGCGGAGGGCGTTGGCGCCGAGGTCATCGACCCCGTTTTGAAGGGCTACACCCGTGATACCCGCACCAAGGTGCTCGTCAACCCGAGCGGCATGTTCGTGGTGGGCGGGCCCGCTGCGGATGCCGGTCTGACCGGCCGCAAGATCATCGTCGACACGTACGGCGGGGTCGCGCGGCATGGCGGCGGCGCGTTCTCCGGCAAGGATCCGAGCAAGGTCGACCGCTCGGCCGCATACGCGGCGCGGCACGTCGCCAAGAACCTGGTCGCGGCGGGTCTCGCGGACCGCTGCGAGGTGCAGGTGTCTTACGCGATCGGCCGGGCGCATCCGACGTCGATCGCGGTCGAGACTTTCGGGACAGGGACCGTGTCGGAGGACGAGCTTCTCGCCCTCATACGCCGGCATTTCGACCTGAGGCCGGGCGCGATCATCGACCGCATGGACCTGCGTCGCCCGATCTATCTGCCCACCGCGGCCTATGGGCACTTCGGGCGTGACGATCTCCGCGTGCCGTGGGAGCTCACCGACAAGGTCGAGGCTCTGCGCGCGGACGCATCCGTACGCGCGCGCGCGATCAGCTGACCGCAGCGTTCCGGCTGCGTGTTCATGACACGCTGACCGGGCGCCTGGTGCCGGTGCGGCCGCGCCTGGTGCGAGGGCGGCCGGAGCTCTCGCTCTACGTCTGCGGGGTGACCCCGTATGACTCAGGGCACATGGGCCACGCCTTCACCTTCTGCGCGTTCGACGTGCTGGTGCGTTTCATCGAGGCTTCGGGCGTGCGCGTCCGTTACGTCCAGAACGTGACAGATGTCGACGACCCGCTGTTCGAGCGCGCGCGCCGCGACGGGATCGATTGGCGGCGGCTGGCCGACCACGAGACGGAGGCGTTTCTCCGTGACATGTCAGACCTCGGCTGGCGGCCACCGGATGTGATGCCTCATGTGTCGACCGAGATCGGGCCGATCCTTTCGGCCGCCGAGCGACTGCATGCGCGCGGCATTGCCTACCAGACGGATGCGCTGTATTTCGACGCAGCCAGGTATCCGGACTATGGACGGCTGTCACATCGCAGCCGGCGCTCGATGATCCGCAAGCTGCGGGATGAACAGCTGCTCGGAACAGTCGGGCCGGGAGCCAAGCATGATGCGCTGGACTTTCCGCTGTGGCGAGCCTCCGCGCCTGGCGAGCCTGCATGGCCGTCGCGATTCGGTGACGGCCGGCCCGGCTGGCACATCGAGTGTTCGGCGATGGCGATGCGCTACCTCGGCCGGCAGATCGACCTGCACGGCGGGGGGCGCGACCTGGCGTTCAGCCATCACGAGTCCGAGCGCGCGCAGTCGGAGTCCTTAACAGGCAAGGTTCCATTTGCCCGGGCCTGGATCCACACTGGCCTGGTCCGGTACGAAGGCCGGAAGATGAGCAAGTCGCTCGGGAACCTGGTGCTGGTCGACCAGGCTCTCGAACGTGCGCCCGCGGCCGCGGTGCGGCTCTACCTGGCCTCGCATCGTTATCGGCGTGACTGGACCTTCGAGTGGTCGGGACTGGCGCGGATGGCCAGACTGGTCGAACGTGTCCGCGCGCTCTTGGAAGGGGAGGTGCGGGGGGCGGGCGCACCTCGACCTCGAGTGGTGGGGGCAGGGGCGGGCCCCGGTGTGCGGCGTGGCGCGCCGCGGCCCGTGCTGCCGAGACGATTCGCGGCTGCTCTGGCCAACGACCTCGACACGACCGCCGCGATGCTCGAGCTCCGCGCCGCCCTACGCAAGCGCGACCGCGAGGCGGTGGGCTCGATGATGGCGGTGCTCGCCGGCACCGCCTCGCTCAGCCGAAACGGCTGAAAGGCTAGGCGACCTCCAGCGGCGCCCCGCAGTTGGGGCACTCCATCTCGTCCCCGACCTGTACGAGCGTCTCGCAAACCGGGCACAGGATGTCCGCCTTTTCGATGAACGTCGGCCCTTCGGCCGCAGCCTCGGCCTCCATCTCGGCGGGCACCAGGCCAAGGTCGAACGCCGGCGCGCCGCAGTTCAAGCAGATGTACCCGGGCTGCGCGACCCGGTGGTCCTGGTAGACGCCGTCAGCGTCCAGGTCGACCTCCGCAAACAGCGCGCGGTAGAGGCTGCCTCCGCAGCTGCGCGAGCATGCAAGTTGCATGCCGCGCAGCTTACGGAGTCCGTGAACCGCCGATCAGCCGACGCGCCTGCGCAATGTCGCGGTTCCCGCCACGATGAACAACAGCACGAAGGCCGCCACCACCCCAACGTCCAGCTGCAGCGACGACCACGTGAGGTCGGCGCCCTTCACCATCACGTCACGAAGCGCGTTGACGGCGTAGGTCAGCGGCAGCACGTTCGACAGGTACTGCAGCCATGTGGGCTCCGAACTGACCGGAAACAGGATTCCAGAGAGGAGAAATTGCGGCACGATCACAAGCGGGATGAACTGCACGGCCTGGAACTCGGTGCGCGCGAACATGCTGAGGAAGATGCCCAGATTCACCGCGGTGATCGCCATCAACGCCTCGATGCCGAAGATGAGGAACACATTGCCCGCGTTGTGCACGTTGAGCACATAGAGCGCGAACAGCAGCACCTCGACCGACTGGACGAGTGCGAGCACCGTGAACCCGATCATGTAGCCGATCACTATCTCGCCGCGCCGTAGCGGGCTCGCCATCAGACGCTCGAGCGTGCCCTGCGACCTCTCGTTGAGGAAGGAGACGATGGTGACGACGAACACCAGGAAGAACACGATCAGACCGATGGCCGCGGCTCCGAAGTAGTCGAGAGTGTCCAGGTTCGGACCGCCATACAGGTACGTGACCTCGGGCTGCACGCGCACCGCACCCGGTCTGTTAGATGCGGACGTCGCGAGCGCCGACTGCAGCGCCTGCAGCGCCTGCGCCGCCGCGTTGGGCTGCGAGCCTTCGAGGTGAACCTGCGGCGCGATCACGCCACCCTGTGCGCCCTGGGTGAAATCAGATGGAAATACGATGTAGGCGACGATCGATCCGTCCTTCAGCTTGGCGTCGCCGTCCGACGCCGCGATGTTGGTGGTCGTGATCTTCGTCGAACCGTCCAACGCCGAGGCCACGACTGCCCCGAGCGGTCCGCTGTCCTCGTTGACCACCCCGACCGCCGGAGTTGCTGAGTTGCGAAGCATGTAGCCCAGCAGGCCGAGGATGACCAGCGGCGCGACAAACAGGAGCGCCAGCGTCCTGCGATCTCGCCGGAATCCCTGCAGCAGTCGTCGCGTGATGGCCGCGATGCGATGGCCGCTCATGACTCCTTCTTCTCCCCGGCGAGCTTGAGAAACGCTTCTTCGAGGTTCTGCGTGCCCGCCTGCGAGCGCACCTCGGATGGACTGCCCTCCGCCAGCAGGCGTCCGTACTGGATGAGGCCGAGTCGCTGGCACCGTTCAGCCTCATCCATGACGTGGCTCGAGACGATGATCGTGGTGCCGTCGGCGGCCATGCGCCGGAACTGCTCCCACAGCTCGACGCGCAGTTGCGGGTCGACGCCGACGGTGGGCTCGTCCAGTAGAAGCAGCCGCGGGCGATGGACGAGAGCGCAGGCCAGCGAGCAACGCTGCCGCATGCCGCCGCTCAGCGTCGCAACGACCGAACCTCGCCTCGTGTAGAGGTCGACGAACTCGAGCGCGTCTTTGACCCCGCCTTCGACGCCGTAGATGGCGGCGAAAAAGCTGACGTTTTCCTCGACCGACAGGCCGGGATACAGCGCCGCCTGCTGCGTCATGTAGCCGACCTCGCGAAGCACGTCGAGGTTGGGCAGCTTGCGCCCCAGCACGGTCACCGTGCCTGAGTTGGGCGCGATCAACCCGACGATCGATCTGATCAGCGTCGTCTTGCCCGCGCCGTTGGGCCCGAGCAATCCATAGATCTCACCTCGTCGCACGCGCAGTGTCACCCCGTTGAGTGCCTTGATGACGCCGAACTCCTTGGTGACGGAGTCGACCTCGACGGCTACCTGCTCGCTCACTCGCTCCTCCTGATCAATCCGGCTTCATGGAACGAAGCCAGCCCTCGGCGAGCGCGGTGACAGCCGCCTCGCCCTCCATCTCCAGGCCGAGCAAGCGCTCGGCCATGGGTCGCGTCATCAGGTGAAAGAAGATCGGTCCGATGAAGGACTGCAGGGCCAGGATGGGGTGGACCATTCGCAGCCTGCCGGCCTGGATCTGCTTCATCAAGTACGCGCCGACGCTGCCCAGGACCGTGGTGGCCAGCTCGCGGGCAGCGGCCTCCGCGTCAGGGCTGAGCGCGCCGACTTCGAAGAAGATCGCGCGCAGCAAGCCGATGCGCGGCGCGTGCGGCCCTGCCACCACGCGATAAATGGTGCGAGCAAGCTCCGGCATCACGACCTCCGGCGGCTCTTCGCTCCTCGCGGTCAGCACCTGGCTGACAGGGTCCAGGGGCGAGTAAGCGTGGATCACGCCGATGAACAGGGCTTGCTTGCCCGGAAAGAGACGGTAAAGGTTGGCCCGCGACACGCCCGCGCGTGAGGCCACCTCGTCCATCGAAAGCGCGGTAAGGCCGTGGGCCCCGACAAGCTCGACGGCCGCCTCGAGGATGCGCTGGCGAGCGTCCGGTTCGGGCTCGAGGCTGAGGGCGTCGAGGAGGGCGGCGCGGGACTCGAATTCACGGTAGAAGCCGGCCTTGGAGGTACCCGAAGCGGCCGCGATCGAAGCCACAGAGGCTCGATCGCCTCGCGAGAGCACAGTCCTCGCGCTCGCCAGGATTCGATCTCGTCGCGGCCTTCCGCGAGGCACGAGGCGATACTAGACTGGACATCTCGTCCAGTCAAGTCCAAGCATTAACAGGCTGGGTTTCAATGGCCGAGCCTTCCCCTTAGGTTGGCGTCGTGAGGCGCGTTTTGGGGCCGGCATTGGCTCTGGTGCTCGCGATGCTGCCCGGCCCGGCCGCCGCCGCGTCGGCCTGGGGAAGTCCTGTCTACGGCGACCCGCCCGGCTGGTGCACGAGGTATTCGGACATGTGGACGGCGTCGGTCGTCACCAACGATCCGCTGGTGGTCACCAATCCCGAGAAGGAAACCTTCTACGGCTTTCATCCGGATCCCGGCTACGACGACTGGTATGGCTTCTTCTACGGCGACTTCCGTGGGCGCCCTGGCGATTCTTCCGGCTGGATCAAGCTCCTGCACGAGCGATACCCCCAGCACTATCACTGGAACTTCGCCGACAACGGCTGGGCCGTGCACGGCCACGTCAAGCAGTACATCGCCTACTACAACTGGACTTTCGGCGGCCAGTGCGGGCTCGGCCGCTACGGTTTCACGTGGGCGCCGCCGTACATGGCGGATCAGTACGGATGGCCGGTGGTAGACATCTACGTCGACGCGATGCCGCCGTACGACCCGGTGCCGCGCGTGACAGATGCGACCTCGACCTCGCTGACCTTCACCTGGGATCCTGTCGCGGATCGCGGCGACGGCGCGGGTCAGGACTTCTTCGAGGCGGGCATCGACCACTACGCCTCCTGGGTCACGGTCGGCTCGATGAGGCTTCAGTCGGCGGCGACCGTCGTGCCGCGGGTGATCACGCAGAAGCTCATACCCGGCGACACCGCGTGCGCCCACGTGCAGGCTTTCGACGGGGTCGGCAACTCCAGCGCGGAACGCGTGGTGTGCGGCCGCGCGCTTTCACCTCCGCCGATACCTGCGTGGTCCGTTCCGAGCCGCGTGAGCGCGGATCCGTATCCGCGTGGATTGGCCGGATTCGACACATGGCTGTGGCTCACGCCGTCGCCGGAACCAC
The DNA here is from genome assembly GCA_005880525.1 of Chloroflexota bacterium. Classification (GTDB taxonomy): domain Bacteria; phylum Chloroflexota; class Dormibacteria; order Dormibacterales; family Dormibacteraceae; genus CF-118. The sequence continues at coordinate 12,978 of VBFW01000166.1, forward strand.
TGGTCGCCGCAGAAACCTATGCAGGTGTGCAGTACGCGGTTACCGCAACACCCGTCGGTGCGCAATGGGATTTCGGGGATGGCTCGATCGCGCGGTACGTCGGGAGCGACGGTTTCGGAGTCGCATACCCGGCGCAGTCATCGATCGATCACGAATTCCAGGCCGACAACCGATCCGGCTACCCGATCCGAGCGTCGATCGCTTACGACGTGACCTACAGAGCGTTGCTCGGCGGTGCGTGGCTCGGTCCGTATCCGATGGGCGGCATCACGCTGCCGGCGATTGGGCTCGACTACCAGGTTCGCCAGGCGCAGCCCGAGCTGGTCGCAACCGGCGAGTGACCTTTCAGCGGGCCGACCATGCCGACCACCTGTGCACGGCGATCGCGACCGCAGGCCCAGGCGGAGGCTGCATGCGGTATTGCGAATGGCGCCCTGCGAGCAGCTGCATCGCGCGCTCGGTGTCAGGGCCGGGATCGAGCACTCGCGCGCTGCCATCTGCCCTGACCCACCACAACGCGTTCCAGTCTTCCTCGTAGTGATCGACCAGCACCGCCACCGACGGGTTCATCCCGATGTTGCGCAGCCTCTTCAGGTCACGCGTCCGCTTCGGTTTCTGATCGACCGCGAAATAGATAGTGTCGCCATCGAGCGCGAAGACGACCGGCACTACGTGAGGCATTCCATCGGAGTCCGCCGTCGCGAGGTGGGCAAGCCTGGCGGCGGCAAAGCGCTCGCGCATCTCCGGCTCGTTCATGCGGCAAGTCTGCTGCTATATCGTTGACCCGTGCAGCGCCTGCGTACATACACGGTCGAGGAAGCGAACCAGGAGCTTCCGCGCGTGCGCCGCATCGTGACGCAGATCACCGAGATATCGGCACTTCTGCCCGAGCTCGAGGACCAGGCACGCATCGCAGAGTACGAATCAAAGCGCAACGGGGCGGGCGACGATCGCCGCGACCGTCATCAGCAGGCCCGCGAAGCAGTCAGCGGCGCTGAGCTCGAGCTGCTGAAAGCCGTGGCCGCTCTGAACGGCATGGGCATCCAGCTGAAAGGACCGCTCGAGGGGCTCATCGACTTTCCGTCATACCGCGAAGGTGAGCTGGTAGAGCTCTGCTGGAAGCTCGGTGAGGACAGGGTCGAGTTCTGGCACCGGGTCAATGAGGGCTACGCGGGCCGCAAGAAACTCTGAGAAGAAGCTAGGGCTTCTTTTCCTCGGACGGCACCGCGCCTCTGACCGCGACGTAGACCGACTTCGCGACACCCGCTGCATCGAGCCCGTGCTCGCGCAGGATGTCCGATGCCTTGCCGTGCGGGAGGAATTGATCCGGCAGGGCGATCGTCCTGACCTTCCCCGCCAGCCCGTGAGGCGCGAGCGACTCCAGCACCGCGCCGCCGAATCCGCCCGCGCCGACGTTGTCCTCGACCGTCACGACAGTGCCGACGCCGCGCGCCCATTCGACCATGCGCGGGTCGACCGGCTTGATCCACCGCGCGTTGACCACGCCGCACGACAGGCCCATGGTCTCGAGCCGCTCGGCCGCCTCCTTGGCGATCTCGACCATGCGGCCGGTCGCGAAGATGACCGCCTCGCTTCC
>VBFW01000154.1 GCA_005880525.1 Chloroflexota bacterium
ACCACTGACCTCATCGTCGCAACGCAGTTCCTGCGCGACCATCCCAAGCGAATCAAGGCCTTGCTCGAGGGGCTGTACGCGACTGTGACGTTTCTCAACGAGAACGCCACGCAGGCGCAGTCGATCGCCAACACGGCCGTCGCGAGCATCACCGGCAAGAAGCTGGCGGCCGGCGTCGTGTCGGCGGCTTGGCCGCACATGGCGTTCACGCTGGATCCGCTGGCCGCGACATTGCAGACATCGGCCGACCACGCCCACAGCCTGGGCCTCCTCAGAGACGCGAATCTCAACGGGTTGTATGACCTGGCGCTGCTGAACGAGGTGCTGGCCGAGCACAACGAGCCCGCAGTTCCGGGTCCTTAGCGGACGAAAATCTCCGCGTCACCCACTGGCCGCGGAACCTCGCGCGCCGGCAACAGGAAAAGGGGCAGCGCCAGGACGGCCACCACGGGCAGCGACCACGCGGCTGCGGCGTAGCCGTACTGCGCCGCGACGACGCCGATCATCGTCCCGCCGAGCGAGCCGCCCATGTCGACGGCGCTGTTCCACAACGCGCTGATCGCGCCGGAGTCTGAGCTTGTGCCCCTCTCGTTCATCGCCAGGTACGACGCAGTGTGCAGGGCGCCGAAGCCGATCCCGTACAGCGCGCCCGCGGCCAGCACCCATAACGCCGCGCTGGTGAGCGCCAGGATCACAAGCGCGGCGAGGGCGATAGGCAGGGCGCCGAGCAGCACAGCCCGGGCGGGCACGCGGTCTCCGATGTAGCCGGCGACCCAGCGGCTCAGCGCGCGCGTCGAACCGGCCGCAAGTAGAAATGCGGCAGCGGATCCGAGTCCCTTCAGGGGAAGGGCAACCGGTGCGTACGTGAACACGCCGCCGAAGGAGCAGCTGACGAGGACGAATCCCGCGAACACGGCGAGCATCCCGGGCCGGCGCAGGGTGGCAAGCATGTCGGCCGGCTGCTGCGAAGCGTGTGAGGGACGCTCGGGGATGCGGAGGGCGATGAACGCTCCGGCGACGCCGACCGCGAACGCGATGAGCCCGTCGACGTCGGACCGGCCGTTCGCGAGCAGAAAGACACCGGCCGAAGGAATGAACACCCCGGGGGCGCTCAGCGCGAATCCGTAGTAGCCGATGGAGCTGCCGCGTCGCTCGGGAGGCGTCAGCTCCGAGAGCAGCGTCACCGAAACCACGATTGCGACGCCCATCGCCAGGCCCCGCCCGAACGCGGCTGCGAGCATCGCCCACGTCGGTGGGTGCTGCAGCACGAAGACGAGGCTTGGCAGCGCGGTCAGCAGCTGCGCCGCGATGAGGAGGCGGTTGGAGCGGAAGCGGGTGAGGAGCCACGGCGTCGCGAGCTCACCCGTGACGGCCCCGACAAACAGCGCCGCGGTGGCGGCGCCGGCGATGCCGTGCGGCCCTTGCCGCTCCGCCATCACAGGCACGACAGGCAGCAGGATCTGGAACGAGATCGCGATGCACACGGCGAGACCCGCCAGCAGGAATGGAGGGCTCGTGATCGCGGCGCGAGCGTTCGAACGGAGGGGGCTAGCGATCAAAGAATGATATTGGCCTCGGTGGGCTAACCTTGCCCCGCCGATGCCCAGGCGCGAGGGCCCGTTCCTGCAGCTCGATTACCTCTACACGCCGAGCGACGACGTGGCCGCCGACGTGCGCTACTTCACGGAGGTGCTGGGCGGGAAGCTCGCGTTCGCAATCGACTCGATGGGCGCGCGGGTGGCGAAGATCGACCTCAGCGGCGGTCCACCTTACGTGCTGCTGACGGATCACCTCGAGGGTGACCGGCCGATCCTCGTTTATCGCGTCGCCGACCTGGATGCATCGCTGAAGCAGCTCAAGAAGAGCGGATGGAAGAAGGGAACGAACCTCGAGATCCCGATGGGGCCGTGCTGCTCGTTCGCATCACCACGCGGCCATCGAATCGCGCTGTACGAGCTAACCCGCCCAGGCGTGGCCGACCACTTCGAAGGCCGGAAGGATTTCTAGCAGGTGGGGTCCCTCCCCACTTGTGGGGAGGTAGGTGGGGACGAAATACTCCCTACGAGCGCCGAAACCGTAGAGCCGTCCAGTTGTCGTCGATCTTCACGAAGGCCACCGGCTGGTAGCCCGTCTCACCCGTGAACTCGCCGAGCACGTCGCGCTTGGTCCACGACGGGGTGGCGGGAAGGTCGGTCGCGCCGCGGGTCTTGCCGCCCTTCGGATAGCACACCCACAGCAGCCCGTCGGGCTTCACGCCGCGGATCGCGTTCGCGCCCAGGCTGCGCAGCTCGTCAGTGTTGTTGACGAAGAGCTGCACCAGGTCGAACGACTGGTCGGGTTTGACCTCCACGTGCAGGTCGCCCGGCGCCGGCACAAGCTGGGCGAGGTAGGCGGGAGGCGAGTTGACGATTGCGACCCGGTCGCCGGCCTTCATCCGGAGCTTCCTCGCCAGCGGGCTGAGCGCGGCCGTCTTCGGGTCGAACGCCTCCAGGCCGGTGTAGGACTGCAGGTTCTTCACGCCGCGATCTTAGACCGCAGCGGACGCAGGCTCGAACAATTGCAGTCACATTGCGGGCGATCGGACTGCGGCGAGCTCACGCCTCGGACTGCAGCTCGCGAGTCCTGACCCGCACCTTCATCGAGCTGTTGGCGGAACCGACGTAGATGCCTCGCGTCGGCGCCGCATCGCTGTAGTCGCGACCGACGGCCAGGCGAACATGGTGCTCTGACGTGCGCACCGGCCGGGTGGCGTCGTAGCCGATCCATCCCTTGCCGGGAATCCATGCGTCGCCCCAAGCGTGCGATGCGGTGGTGGCGCCTCTGACGTCGGCGAAATGGATGTAGCCGCTGGCGTACCTGGCGGGAACGCCCATCGCGCGCGCCACTGCGATGAAGAGGTGCGCGAAGTCCTGGCACACGCCGGCGCGCAGCTCGAGCACCTCATCCACCGCGCTGTACACGTTGGTGACCGCGCGGTTGTACTCGAAGTCGCGGCTGATCGCCAGGGTCAGCCCGTCCAGCGCAGCCTCGATCGATTCTGCGGACCCAGGATGCGCGACGGAGTGCTCGCGCGCCAGGTCTCGCACGCCCTGGATGTCCTTGACGGGGCTGCGGAACCTCAGGAAGTCGTGGACAAGCTCTTCGCCTGCGTCTGCGTCGGGCGCGAGGCCGGTCTCCACAGTCGCCCGGCTCGTGATGCTCAGTCGAGTGTGCGGCCGAACCAGGTTGAAGTAGTGGACGACGTTTCCATAGCCATCCACATAGGCGCGCGGCTTGATCCCAGAGCTGATGTCGAGCTTGAAGGCGAGGCACCGCTGCCCTACGCCGTCCATCGGCTGGAGCCTGACCTCCATCACCGACTCGGCGATCGGTTCGGTGTACTGGTAGTGAGTGCTGTGAATGATCTCCAGCTTCATGTCATTGCCTGGCCATGCTGCTGTTGTTGTTGTTGCGGCATGGCTCGTTCCTCGTCGCCGGTGACGCCCGTCGGCACCTTGCTGGGATGGAAGTAGGTTTCTCTGAGGGCGACCTCGAGCTGGCGAAGAATGCCTCTGCATTCCGCATCGAAGTCCTTCGGTCGCTGGGCGATCGCCTCGGTATTGGCGCGCGCAAACAGCGACCGGAACCGTATTAGCAGGTGGCGCGGTCGGGAACGCCTGCCCTTACCGTCGATCCTGGTCACAGCCTCCAGCGCTGCCGTGGCTGAAAAGCGCGCCGACCTTGGCAGCGCATCATCCA
>VBFW01000155.1 GCA_005880525.1 Chloroflexota bacterium
CTGTCGAAGTGGCGATCGTCGAGTCGTCAAACCCGACCACCGCGATGTCGCTCGGTACGCGGCGGCGATGCCGTCGCAACGTCTCGAGCGCCCCCGCAGCCATGACGTCGGACGCGCAAAAGACAGCGTCCAGATCCGGATGCCGGTCCAGCAGCGCCTGCATTGCCGCGGCGCCGCGCTCCTGGCTGAAGTCGCCGGCCTGCTGAAGCGCTTCATCGGTCTTGAGGCCTGCCTTCAACAGAGCGTCGCGGTAGCCCTCCAGCCTGTCGACCCCGGCGCCCATGTCCAGCGGGCCGGTGATGGTCGCGATTCGCTTGCGACCCGTGGCGATGAGGTGCTCGACAGCCGAGCGCGCCCCTCCCACGTTGTCGACGTCCACGTAGGACACGGGGCTGCTCGCTCCGGGCCGACCTCCGAGCACGACCAGCGTGCCGCGTTCATGCAGGCGGTCGGGGAGCGGATCGTTCCCGTGCAGCGACACCATGAGCACGCCGTCCACGTGGCCGGCGGACAGGTAGCCCTCGAGCCTGGTCTCGTCACCCGCTGACTGCGGCATCAAGAGGACCAGCTGCAGCATCCGGCGAGAAAGGACTTCGCTGATGCCCCGAACCAGGCGCGGAAAGAACGGGTCGCCGAAAAGAAAGGCGGTCGGTTCGGGGATGACCAGGCCGATCGAATCGGTCCGGCCGGTCACGAGCGCGCGGGCAGCCCGATTGGGCACGTACCTCAGCTTTTCGGCCGCGCGCTCGACAGCGCGCTTGGCCTTCGGGCTGACCTTCGGACTGGCGGTGAACACCCGGGAGGCGGTGGCGCGGGAGACGCCGGCGACCTTGGCCACTTCCTCGAGGGTTGGGTTTGACCCGTTCTGTGGGAGCGCTCTCACGCGTTCCTTGTACAGGGATTGGAGCCGATTGTCAACAATAAAAAGAGAGCGCTCTCGGCCGGGAGCCTGCGCAACCCCCACTGACGCGATGCTCGCGTCTTTCTCTTGAGCATCGGAGGAGGCCCTCGAATTCGCGAGTTGATTCTGCGGCCGCCGGCTTTTACGATCGTTTGAACTGTCTGACGCGGCGCTGCGTCGCGTCCGTGGCAATCGGGGGATCGTTTTCTAGAAGGAGTTGGCGATGGTGGTGTGGAAACGGCTCTTCGCCCTGACCTCTACGGCTGCGCTCGTCGCGGCCGCGGCGGCTTTCGTCGGCGGTCCGGGGGCGGCCGCTCAATCATCGAGTGTTTCGTTCACGTCCCAGCCCACGGTGGCAAACCTTGTCGCCCATTACGTCGTCTCGCCGACCGGCGGTCCGCATCATGCGGCCTCTGCGTCGACTGACGAGAGCCCGCTCGCGCCCAAGTGGCCAAAGGGTCATGGGCCGGCCAGCATCGTCGGCAACACCGGCGGGGTGACCGGCAACAACTCCGGTTCGACCAGCCCTGCCGCGGCGACGCCGGGAACGACCTCGAGCTTCATCGGCCAGCAGGGATCCGCAACGACGTGCTCGTACTTCGGCCGGGGCTGCAACCCGCCCGACATGGGGCTGGCTGCATCACCTCAGTTCGTCCTCCAGGGTGTCAACACTCAGTGGGAGGTGCTCGACTCGAAGGGCAACGTCCAGCCGGGGTGGCCGGTGAGCGCGCAGAACTTCTTCGGCGTCCCCAACGCGACGGGCGTCGACGGCCAGCCCTGCGACACGGCGCACCAGAGCCAGCCGTTCTTGAGCGACCCGCGTGCTCTGTACGACCCGGCTGACGGCCGCTTCTGGGCGGCAATGCTCCAGGTCGAAGGGGCGCAGGCGTTCGGCGTCGCGCTCGACTGCCCGTACAAGTCGGACTACTTCATCGCCGTCAGCCAGACCAGCAACCCCAACGGCAAGTGGAACGTCTACGACTTCAACATGGAGACCGACGTCAACGGTCAGAAGTTCGCCGCCGACTTCACGCAGATCGGCATTAACAGCCAGGCGGTCTACTTCTCGGCCAACAACTTCGGCGAGCAGGGCGGCTTTTTCGCCGAGCTGTTCGAGGCCAACAAGGCGCAGATGGAGGCGGGCAAGGCTCACTTCACCGCCGACGGCTTCTTCAACCTTCGAGGCACTGGTCCTGGCACAACCAGAACCGGACCTTTCCTCGCGGACACGGTCCAGCCAACAATCAACCTCGACTCCAGCACCGGCACCAGCGAGACCTTCGTTGACACGATGGACGGCCCCGACGTCATGACCGGCCATTTCTGCGGCTTTTTCGGCGGTGGCTTCGCCGATGCATGCAGCGGCCTCGTCGTGTGGACGCTGGCAAATCCGATAGGCCATGACAGCGGCGGCGCGGCGCCGACGCTGACCGGGCAGCTCGTGCCCACGGCGCCCTTCGTCGTCAACGTTCCCGCAGACCAGCCAAGCTGCAATCTCTGCATCGACGCTGACGACCTGCGCATCCCGGCGACTCCTGTGGTTCGCAACGGCATCCTCTACGGAGCGTGGGGGACCGCGATCGACAACGGCAACAGCAGCCCGCATCCGACTCCCGGGATCGAATGGGCACAGGTCGGCCTTTCCGACCTCGCGACCACAACCGGCTACTACAGCTTCTCGGGTGATGAGGCGGCGACCTACCCGGCTGTCATGCCGGACGCCAGCGGCAACGTGACGATGATCTTCGAGCACATGGGCCACAAGGTGTTTCCCGAGACCCGCTACATCGTCAAGGGCGCTGGCGATGCCAACTTCAGCGGCGCTGGCACTCTGCTCAAGGCAGGCGAATCGTCATACCGCCCGACCCTGTGCGGCACCAAAGTACTGCCGGTCTGCCGGTGGGGAGACTTTGAGGCCACGTCCTTCGACGGCTCGGGCCACATCTGGTTCTCGGGCGAGTACGCGAACCTTTTCCAGGGTGTGAACACACCACCAGCGTTTGGTCGCAACTGGGGCACCTGGATCGGCGCGATAAGCGCCTCGTAGCTCTAACCGACATCCCGAGGGGCTGGCATGCGCCGGCCCCTCGGGCAGCGACCTTCACGCGGCGGCGAAGCGAGCCAACAGCCTGGCAATGTGCCTCGCCGCGTTCTCGAAATCGACCAGCCTCATGAACTCGTTCGGCGAGTGGGCTCGATTCCGCGAACCCCAGCCGACGCCGGGGCTCACCACCGGCACGCCTCGACTGGTGAACAGGTACATCGGGGTGGTTCCGCCGGTCAGCGGAACGATGAGCGCGGGCTTGCCGTAGACCTCGTTGGCCACCTCAGCGGTGAGCCGCACGACAGGCGCATCCGGGTCGGTGAGTCCCGGCGGCTGGGCACCGAGAACTTCGATCGCAACGTCGCCGAAACCCTCGGCCCGAAGGTGCTTGCGCAGCTTGTCGAGGACGTCCATCGGATCCTGGTCGGGCACGAGCCGGAAGTCCATCTTCGCCATGGCCTGTGCGGGAATCACCGTCTTTGAGCCTTCGCCCTGATAGCCCGCGCCGATGCCGGCGATGTTTGCCGTCGGCGTGAAATAAGCCCGCTCGACATCGGTCACGCCGTCCAGCAGCTGGTCAAGCCCAAATTCGCGGCGGAAGTTTTCGGCTGTGTCTGGGAGCCTGGACAGCATTGCCTCCTCGGCAGCCGTCGGCATTCGCACGGCGTCGTAGAAGCCCGGAATCCGAATTCGACCGTCGGGACCTTTGATCGAGGCGAGGGCCCAGGCCATCCGCCAGCCGGCGTTGGGCAACAGGTTCGCCGAGCCTGAGTGGGCGTCGCGGGAGATGGTGCTGACTGAAAGATCCACGTACAGCAGCCCGCGCGCGCCGAGACGGATGATCGGCCTGCCGGCCTCGTCGACCTGGCCCTCTTCCCAGATGGCCGCGTCCGCCTTCAGTTCAGCCAGGTGCTTTTCGGTCCATTCGGGCAGGTGCGGAGAACCGATCTCCTCCTCGCCTTCAGCCAGCCAGGTCAGCTCGCATGGGTAGCCGCCAGTGATTGCCTTCAGCGCGTCGATCGCCGCAAGACGAGCGACCAGCTCGCCCTTGTCGTC
>VBFW01000156.1 GCA_005880525.1 Chloroflexota bacterium
CGTGTCGATCGTGTTTCATCCCTCGGCCAACGCCCCGGCTCCGGCGGCGGCCAGCTACGACCACTTCGACTTCTCGATGGTCTGGCTCGCGCTGCACAGGGAGCCCGCGCTCCCGATCCATGGCAAAGCCGCGTACCTCGTCGACGTCGATTCACGCGTCGTTCTCTGGGCGAAGGATGCTGACACGCCGCGCGCGCCGGCCAGCCTCACCAAGCTGATGACCGCGATGGTCGCCGCGGACGACGCGGGTTCGCTGGACAAGGTCGTCGTCGTGGACCCAGCGGCGACCTCGATCGAGCCGAGCCTGATGGGCCTCACCACTGGCGAGCGAGTGACCGTGCGCGATCTCGTCTACGGACTTTTTCTCGACTCCGGCAACGACGCCGCCGAAGCGCTGGCGCGCGGCATCGTCCCGCGGGAGCGGTTCATCCGCCAGATGAACCAGAAGGCCAAGAGCATCGGCCTCACCAACACGCAATTCGTCAATCCCAGCGGCCTGGACGCGCCCGGCCACGGGATGTCGGCGCACGACATCGCGCATACGGCGGCTTATCTCGACCGCTACTACCCGCAGCTGGCGGCGATCGCGGCAACCAAGGACATCTCCATCGCGGCCACCGACACCCACAAGGCGTTTCCGATGCAGAACCTGAACCGCATGCTGTGGACGTATCCCGGCGCGACGGGCCTGAAGACCGGTCTCACCGACAACGCCGGCGGTTGCTGGCTCGCAACCGCGACTCGCAACGGACGCCACCTGATCGCCGTCGTCCTCAACGCCACCGGATTCTCCGCCGACGACGCGCGCATCCTTCTCGACTACGGCTTCAGCATCCGGCCGACGCTAGACTTCCCGATCGGATGGTTCAGCTCACCGGACTGAGCGCCCTCGAGGTACTCGACTCGCGTGGCAACCCCACCATCTCGGTCACCGCATTCACCGAATCGGGCAGCGGCACGGCCATTGTTCCGTCAGGAGCGTCGACCGGCAAGCACGAGGCGCTGGAGCTGCGGGACGGCGATCCGGCGCGGTACGGCGGCAAGGGCGTGCAGAAGGCGGTCTACAACGTCCTCAACGAGATCGCCCCGAAGATCATGGGCTCCGATATCTCCGACCAGGCCGCGCTCGACGCGGCCCTGATCGAGCTCGATGGCACCCCCGACAAGTCGCGCCTCGGCGCCAACGCGATCCTCGGCGTCTCGCTCGCCGCGGCGCATGCGGCCGCCGACGCGATGGAGATTCCGCTGTACCGCTACCTGGGCGGCGCACAGGCGCACCTGCTGCCGCTGCCGCTCGCGAACATCCTCAACGGCGGCGTCCACGCGGACACGTCGGTCGACCTGCAGGAGTTCATGGTGTGCCCGGTCGGCGCAGCCTCGTACAGCGAGGCGCTGCGCGCGACGGCCGAGGTGTACCACGCGCTGAAAGCGGTGCTCAAGAAAAGGAAGCTGGCCACGGGCGTGGGCGACGAGGGCGGCTTCGCGCCGAGTCTCCCGTCCAACGAGGACGCGCTGAAGCTCATCGTCGAGGCGATCCGCGCGGCCGGCTACAGGGAGGGCGACGACATCGCGCTCGCTATCGATGCCGCGGCCAGCGAGTTCTTCCACGAGAACACTTATCGCCTGGCGGGGGAGGGAAGGACGCTGACGGCTGCGCAGCTGGTCGACCTCTACGAGTCGTGGGTCGGGCGCTATCCCATCGTCAGCATCGAGGACGGCATGGCGGAGGACGATTGGGACGGCTGGAAGCTGCTCACGGACCGCCTGGGCGGGCGTGTCCAGCTGGTGGGCGATGACCTTTTCGTCACCAACGTGGCGCGACTGGAAGACGGCATCAACCGGGGCGTGGCCAACTCGATCCTCATCAAGGTCAACCAGATCGGCACGCTGACTGAAACGCTGCACGCCATCGACACCGCGAAGACCGCCGGCTACTCATCGGTCATCTCGCACCGGTCCGGCGAGACGGAGGACACGACGATCGCCGACCTCGTCGTCGCGACTGGCACGGGCATGATCAAGACCGGCGCGCCGGCGCGCGCCGAGCGGGTCGCGAAGTACAACCGGCTGCTCGCCATCGAAGCCGAGCTCGGGGCCGGCGCCTACTACGCGCAGGCGTCGAGCCTGGCGTGAAACCGGCCTCGCGGGCGGTGCACGCCGGCCGCGAAACCACCGGCCGGTCCAGGGGATCATCCCCGCTCGCGCCTCCCATCAGCACCGCGGCGGTGCACGTCTACGACGACCTCGACGACTACGACGCGGTCGCGCGCGGCGAGCGCCGCGGGCACTACTACGGGCGCAACTCCAACGAGAACCGAGAGATGCTCGAGCGCGCGGTGGCCGAGCTGGAGGGCGCCGAGGCAGGCCTGGCGGCCGCGAGCGGCATGGCGGCCCTGTATCTCGCGATCCTTGCCCTTGCGCCGAAGCCGACGACCATCGTGGCCACCCGCGAGCTGTACGGGGGGACGATGAACCTGCTGAGGCAGGACCTCGAGCCCGCCGGCTACGAGGCGCATTTCGTCGACATCGGCGACCTCGACGCGGTCCGGCGCGCGCTGGACGGGGCCGGGCTGGTGCTGATCGAGACCATCACCAACCCCCTGTGCGGCGTCGCCGACATCGAGGCGATCGCGCGCATGGCCCGCGACCGCGGCGTGCGGGTGCTGGTCGACAACACCTTCGCGACGCCGATCCTCTGCCGCCCGCTCGAACTCGGGGCGGACCTGGTCATGCACAGCGCTACGAAGTACATCGGCGGCCACTCGGACCTGCTCGCCGGCGTGGTGGTGGGTGGCAGCGAGCTGATCTCCGCGGCGCGGGCTCGTTCAGTCCGCACTGGCGCGACGCTCGGACCGTTCGACGCCTGGCTGGCGCTGCGCGGCCTGCGCACGCTCGAGGTGCGGATGGCGCGGCATACCGAAAACGCGCTGATCCTCGCCCGAGCGCTGAGCACCACGCAGGGAGTGAGCAAGGTCCACCATCCCTTGCTCGAAGGCTCGCCGTGGGCTGCCGTGGCCCGGAGGATCCTGCCGCAGGGGGCGGGGGGGATGATGGCCTTCGACCTCGAGGGAGGGCGCGCCGCCGTGCAGCGCATGATCTCCCGCTTCCAGATGGCTGCGTTTGCCGCGAGCCTCGGCGGCGTGGAAACGACGATCTCGTACCCGGAGATCACCTCCCACCGCAGCCTGTCGCCCGGGGAGCGCGCGGACCTAGGCGTGACGCCGGGAACGGTTCGGGTCTCGGTCGGCATCGAGGCCGCCGACGACATCGTCGCCGACTTCATGCAAGCGATCGCCTCGTAGGTTGTCCGCCTACACCCTGCTGCAGCTTGTCGAGGTCGTCGTCTTCAGCGCCGTGCTCCTGTACGGGGTGTTGTCGCGCCGTCCCTCAATCGCCGTGCTCGGAGGGGGTTTTCTGATCGGCAAGGCGGTGCTGAACATCCTCGCGCCGGAGGGCGGATCCGTCTACCGGCGATCCCTGATCGGTTATGGGCTCGGCGGCCTCTACACGCTCCTGGGCATCGCCGCAGTCCATTTCCTGACCTAGCGGAAGCTCGGCCGGCGCGGCCCGGTTCCTATCCTTGTCGTGAGCATGCAGCGAACGGTGGCCTCCGGAATCACCAGGCAGATCGGCAACACGCCGCTCTTGCGCGTGCGCCTGTTCGAGCGCGAGTTTCCAAACCTCGAGGTCTATGCGAAGGCGGAGTGGTTCAACCCTGGCGGCTCGGTCAAGGACCGTCCGGCACTTTCGATGATCGAGGACGGCGAACGCCGCGGCGCCCTCATCCGAGGCAAGACGATCATCGACGCGAGGAAGGATCGGACGGGGCCATCCGCCTCGTTCGGGACCTGGTGGCCACGGATCCCGACTCTTACTTCTATCCCGACCAGTATTCGAACCCGGCCAACCCGCTCGCCCACTACGAGGGCACGGCGGTCGAGATCCTCGAGCAGACGCCAGGTTCCATCACGCATTTCGTCGCCGGGCTTGGCACGACCGGCACGTTCGTCGGCACCGCCCGGCGCCTGAAGGAGCACGACCCCTCGATACACACCATCGCCATCGAGCCCGACGATTCGTTCCACGGTCTCGAAGGCCTCAAGCACCTGCCGACCGCCATCGTGCCGCGGATCTGGAACGCAAGCTTCGCCGACGAGGTCTGGTTCTGCCCGACCGAGCCGGCCTACGACCTGGCCCGCGCCGTGGCGCGCTCCGAGGGCCTGCTGGTGGGGCACTCGAGCGGCGCCGCGCTCTGGGCGATCCGGCGCCTGGCCGAGACGGTCAAGGAAGGCGTCGTGGTCACCGTCTTCCCCGACTCGGGCGACCGCTACCTGTCGACCGGCCTGTACGGCAGACGATGAAGATCGGCCACGCGGCGATCGACGCAGTCAAGGCGCATGGGGCCGAGGGATACCCGCACGAGATCTGCGGCATCCTGCTCGGCCCACGAGGCGGACGCACCGCCACCGAAGCCCGGCGCGCGCGCAACATCGTCGTGGAGCGAGCCCGTGACCGCTACGAGATCGATCCGCGCGACCACATCCGGATCCAGAAGGAAGCCGACGCCAACGGCCTCGACATCCTCGGCTACTACCACAGCCACCCGGACCACCCTGCGCAGGCCTCGCGCTTCGACACCGAGCGCGCCTGGGCCGGCTATGTGTACGTGATCGTCTCCGTCGCCAACGGAGAGCCGGTCGACGCCAATGCTTTCGTGGCCGACAGCGACGGCGGGCCGTTCCGCCCCGAGCCTTTGGAGACGGTCTGAGCTCCACCGGCACGGGCCGGTCCCTCCGAGCCAGGTGGCTGAACCGGAACGTCGTCGGCATCGGCATCGCCGATCTCGCCGCGGACGCGAACTACGAGATGGTCTTCGCCGTCCTGCCGCTGTTCATCACCGCGGGGCTCGGCGCGCCGGCGGTGGCGGTGGGCCTGGTCGAGGGCATCGCGGACGGCTCGTCCGCCGTGGTCAAGCTCTGGAGCGGCTGGTACAGCGACCGAATCTCCTGGCGCAAGCGCCTCGCGGTCGGCGGGTACGGCACCACGGTCGTCGGCCTGGGCCTGCTCGTGGCGATCACGAGCTGGCCGCAGGTGATCGTGGCGAGGGCGCTGGCGTGGATGGGGCGAGGACTGCGCCAGCCGATCCGCTCCGCGATGCTCGCGGGCTCGGTCGGCAGCGCCGACCTGGGCAAGGCCTTCGGCTTCCACGAGGCTCTCGACACCGCGGGCGCGCTGCTCGGTCCGGCGGTCGCCCTGCTGCTGCTCGCGACCGGCGGCACGTTCCGCACCGTGTTCTGGGTGGCAACTTCGCCACCGCCTTCTTCACGCTCCGGGCGGCTCAGATGGTGCAGCCGGAGGTGAGCCACACGGTTGCCCTCTCGGTCGCGGTCGGCTTCTACCTCGCGCACAACTTCGTCGGCGCTGTGGTTTCGTTTCCCGCCGGCTGGCTCTCCGACCGGGTGGGGAAGGCGCTCGTGCTGTCCGCCGCCTACGCGACCTTCGCCGCCGCGTGCGTGGTCGGCCTGGCCGGGCACGGCTTCTTCGCGCTCGGGCTGATGGCGCTCCTGGTCGGCGCGCAGAACCCGGTGGTCAGCGCCGTCGAGAGCTCGCTCACGAGCTCGCTCGTGGAGGAGCGCCGCCTCGGCACCGCCTTCGGCATCCTCAACGCCATCAACGGCGTCGGCGACCTGGGCTCGAGCATCGTCGCGGGCGTGCTGTGGACCTTCGTCAGCCCGGTGGCGGCGCTGGCGGTTGGAGCGGTGCTCTGCGCCGCGGCGGCGCTGGTGCTGAGGATGCGACCGCCCACAGCGTGACCGTTGAGCCTCGAGTGCCGGCGCTCGGAGCCAATTTTCGGCGGCAATGCGTCCGGGAGCCGGCTCTCGGCGATGGGATGACGCGCATTACCGTCTAATTGAGCCCATGTCCCGCCCCATCGTCGCCATCGTGGGCCGCCCCAACGTCGGCAAGTCCACGCTGTTCAACCGCCTGCTCGGCTGGCGCAAGGCGATCGTCGACGCCGAGTCCGGGCTGACCCGCGATCGCCTTTACGGCGTGGCTGAGTGGAGCGGGCGCGAGTTCACGGTCGTCGACACCGCCGGGCTCGACCTCGACGGCGCCAAGGACGAGTCGAGGGCGGCGATCGAGGCCCAGACCCAGATCGCGATCGAGCAGGCCGACGTCATCCTGCTGATGCTCGACGTGCGGCAGGGGCTGGCGCCGGTCGATCGCGACATCGCGCGCATGCTCCGGCGCTCGAACCGGCGCGTGATCGTGGCCGCCAACAAGGCGGACTCGCCGAGCGAGCGCCATTTCGCCCACGAGCTGCTGGAGCTGGGGTTCGACGAGCCGAGCCTGCTCTCCGCGCAGCACGGCCTCGGCGTCGGGGAGCTGCTCGACCGGCTGGTCGAGAGCCTGCCGCCGCCTGGGGACGAGGCTCCGGCTGAGGGCACCGCGGACCGGCTGGCCATCATGGGCCGGCCCAACGTCGGCAAGTCCTCGCTGCTGAACGCCCTGCTCGGCGACGAGCGGGCGCTGGTGAGCGCGACGCCCGGCACCACGCGCGACCCGGTCGACACCGAGCTGCTCTTCGACGGCGTGCCGGTGGTGCTGGTGGACACCGCCGGCATCCGTCGCAAGTCGTCCAGCCGGGACCGGCTGGAGCGCTACAGCCTGCTCCGGGG